>JAKSLL010000147.1 GCA_024401215.1 Bacteroidaceae bacterium | reverse complement strand
CTGCCATTTTTCCTCATGGCATTCAGGGATAACCACCACAACATTACCAAATGTTGCCAGATTCATTCCGTTCAATGCAGAAGAAAGCAACATCTCGCCCGAAGGACTATTCTGAAGATATGCCGGTTTCCCATCGTATGTAAGGTTGCCACAGCAAGGTACAATCAATGTCTTCATCTGGCGTTGTTGATAAGGTTTATTGTTAATGCCATCTTCTCTACCACATAATTGCGAGTGAATTCCTCTTTTGCATACGGAATAATACGCACAAGATGCAGCAATAAAGCATGATAGACTCTTAGCAAGATCTCCTTGTCATTTGAAATCTTATCAATAAGGAGGTCTTTGAATATCTTAAGTCGGATGAGTGTATTTGGCGATGTCACTTTGTCATGTCGGAACGACCATAGCGCAACGACATCCTGAAGCAGTTTTCCTAAATCTATATATATGCTGTCGTAGAAGGAATCAAGGAAGTCGATAAGGTAAATCTGATCGCCTTTCACTATGATATTCTCAAGCGTTAGGTCACCATGACAATTAGCCATATCAAACGCACTCCAGTCGTAAGCAGCCAACATACGAACAGCTTCGTCAATGGTTTCTATGCCGAGCGTAGATGTTCTCTTGCTTAGGTCTGATATTTTATCTTGGAAAATGCTGTTTGCATAGTTGTTCGCTACAGAATCACTGCTCAACAAGTCAGTTACAAGTCCGGAGATGAAGTCTTTCATCCTATAGGCCTCTATCGTCTTTATATACTGGCTTAGCGCAACTCCCTTTACATACTCCATATCAAAATAGAACAAGCCTTGATCATCATAGCCTGAGCCATATACCTTTGGAGTCTTTATTCGTGGATGACGATAGCGTGCCTGCTTCTTGCACTGAACTTCCAGACGCTTGTTATATGCAATGTCACTAGAAGTTTTGCGCACGAAGAGCATACCGTCCTCACGCTGATGGAGTTGTATTTTGCAGCCAGAATGGCCTTTGAGGTCTGCTTTTAACATAATCTTATGCGGATGTAGCTATTTCTTTCCTCCAAAAAGCAGGTAGGTCAGCATCTTGCTGTTTCTAATAAATCCACTTATTCCGAGAGACACTGCTACAATAACTATAGAGAATGCAGTGCATATTACCAACTCATAGACAATGTTGCCTCTCAATGCTCCCGGATAAATACAGTTCATGTCGGAAATAAGGAAGAAATGGAGCATATAGATATCCAACGTCCTCTTGCCCACAAAACACATTATCTTCTTCAGTTTGCTGTCGCCTTCGAAGAAATGTCTTTTATTGTAGAACAGGGCAACAACAGTGAATAATCCGCTGAATTTTACCACATAGTTTCTCAGAACCTGAACAACTGGGTGCATCTGGTACACTCCAAAATAAGCATAATAAACAATAAAGAGCGAAGCAATGAATACCACCGTAGCTATTGTTATGAGCCAATCGTTGTTCAAACACTTGAAAAACTTGTCGCTATGGCGTTTACAAACAACACCTAAAAGGAAGAAGGGAAGGAACCCTGTCATTTTTCTCAGTGCCAAAATCTCCACGATGTTTTGGCTTGAACCTTTAAGAAGCAAGTTTATTGCCAGACTCACTACTGCCAGCATCAGCATTCCTGCCGTAAAATATCTGAGTTTCAACTTATTATACAGCAAAGATGCCGTAAAATAAACACAGAAAATTTCAAAGAGGACGAATGTGAACCAGTATAGATTGAAGCCTTTCGCAAAGAACAAGGAGAGAGATTTGCCTTGGCATAAAGTAAGGAGGAGGAAGAACACCACCGTAGGAGTCAACTCCACACGAGCTTTTGTTCTCAGCCTCTTGAACCAGTTTCCGCCTGTCCAGAAATCAATGCTCTTGTAAGCCACGAAACCACTGATGAAGAAGAACGCTGGCATTCGAAAACTTACAAACACATTGCCCAGAACAGTTTCCAACGGATTCAACATTCCCAACCCAAACTGTTGAAAATGATAGAACACTACCAGAAACATTGTGAAGCCACGCATGGCGTCTATCCAATGCATTCTACTACTTTCCGTTTTCAAAGTTTCACCATTCAACATCATAATCTCACAACCTATTATCTTACAACCTAATAACCTTTTACATGTATCGTTTCAACTCTTCTGGAGTACCATAACTATAGTATTCTTCCATCGGAGCTAGCTGCACTTTCTCGCCTTCCGCAAGAAGATAATTATAGAGCAAACTGACATAGTATTCAGGTTTCTTGAAGTCAGGCTCGTCCATCAACTGATGGGCAATCTCCTTGAATCTCTTGCCTGTGCTGAAGAAATATGCACCGCAGAGCGCATGATTGCTGATAACCTCCTTCTCTGCAGTACGAGTTACTAAACCATCTTCATCAAGCGCAGCGTATGAATAACGAGGTTCATTGCTTTCAAACGATACAAGTGCACCACCATTAGCATCTTCCATGGTCTGCAAGAGAATACCCTTGATTATCTCAATGAACTTCTTGCTGCGGAACTCAAGGTCGCAATCCATCACGATCACGGCATCCTCGTCGGCAATGGCAGACTCAGCCATCAGGCATGTTTCCACCGCTCCTCGAGTAGTCTTGAGTACCGAAAAGATGTTGGCATCAGGCAAGATCGCCTTAATACCCTTGTCAATATTGTATTTATCAATATGCTCCTGGCGAACGATGAAGCTGTATTTCATCTGAATTCCATCGCCTTTGACGCTACCGATGGCACGAAGAAAGAGCTCCTTGCCATGGAGTTGTATCAAAGGTTTTGGTGTTGTCCAGCCTTCTTTCAAGAAGCGGGAACCTTCACCAGCCATTGGCATTACTATATGTAATTTTCTCATTTCGTTTTGATTCGTTCAAGAAAAGAAAAGAAAAGAATTCTTCTGATATAATGGTTATTTCTTCTGTCTGCTGCTATACCCTATTATGTACTGAGCTCCAGGAATCCATGAAACCAAATAACTTATCAATAAAGATAATATGAATGTCAAAACCAGTACAACGATATACTGGACATAGAAATTGTCTATTCCTATAAAGTAATCCATCCTACCAAGCACATAGAAGCGTACGACAATGTGCCACAAATAGATGCCGAAACAAAGGTCACTGACAAGGCTTATGCCTTTGTGGAACATGCTTGGAATCTTATGGGCATACTTCTTTGCTATCATGAAGAAGGTTGCTGCCAAGACCATCGCAGGCAATGTCAAATACCCTGCAAATATTCCTATACTTACATTTGAGTGAAGAACCACCTTTACTACGAACGGTAATGATATGGCTATTAAACTTGCAGGCAATAGCAGTTTCAAGGAGATGTCATATCTCTTGAGATACAAACCAAGGATGAAGTAACCCACATAGCCTGAGAAATAGTATAGTATTCCATTTACCGATGTCTCTGTGCTAAGAACTAACGTCAGCCAAGGGTACAGTAATGATACCATCCATAGTCCGAGATATAGGTGGAGTTCTTTTTGGCCAACCTTACTCAGCCATGGCGAAAGTATGGGAATAAGTAGATACAAGCCGATGAGTACATACATGAACCACAAGACAGCAACCCTTGTAGAGAACGGAATGGACAGTATAAACCTCAGCATATTCTCGTTCCCGTATTCGTCAAGGACGAAACTACTCTTAATGAAAATTACCAATAAGGTAAAAAACAGGGTCGGAAACAAGACTTTTCCTATACGCTTCTTCAAGTAGTCGAAGGCTGAGACTTTAATTTCCTTATCAAGAAGCAAGGCACCGCTAATCATGAAAAACAACGGAACGCCTGTGCAACAGAGGAATTTGTTTATGGCAGGGAATATCGACGCACCTGCCAATGCCGGCGACACCATTGGAGCATGGCATGCGATGACCAGCAGAATGGCAATGATGCGCAAAACATCAAAATAGATTGTCCTTGTCTTCATAATTATCTTTTCTCGGCGCGAAGCTTCAAAATACCGTCCAAGAGTTTCTTTGCAGCCGCAGGACCGTTGAAGTTCGCACGAACATATTCGCAGCCAGTCTTAGCGATTTCTTCCAGTTTCTGCTGGTTTTCAGGCTTTTGCCAATAGCGGATCTTCTCAAGAATGTCCTCAAGTGTTCCGTTGTGACCTATGTAATGAACGCCTTCTTTCAATCCATATTCCTCGTACATGCCTGTATTTAATCCAAGCATTGCACAGCCACAAGCCATTCCTTCAATGGCTCCGATGCCAGGAACGCCAAGAATCTCTTCGCCTACAAGACACATCTTATACTTGTTGAACATCTCAACCATATCGAACGAATAGTATTTCTTCTGCTGTGACGCATGCGTCTTATAGTAGAACGAATACCACATTCTGCGGAATATATTCGTATTGGCAGGCAATTTCTGTATCTTTGCATCTTCCGCATAATCGGAACAAGTGCTATAGATAAGTTCCGGGTACTCAGGACCATGCACTTTCATCATCTTTCTGATAGGCTGTACACATGAATCTCCATACACACTCAGGAAATCTACGTTTTCCTTGTATGTAACAGTACCTGTTGTAAATACCTTGTTTTCTCGCTCAGCAAACGGCTTAATCGGCTTAAAGCGCTCCTGGAACACGAAAGGATGCACAATCATTTCCTTCTTGTACCAGGTGTAGAACTTCTGGAACATTTCAGAATATTTCGCCAAATTGCTCTCATTGAAGATTACGTCCACGTTCAGACTTTGCATCAAGCGAGACATGTAAGCCTCTCCTTGGCCAAAGTGAATCATGCTGAATGCCTTGAATCCTGGAACTTTTGTCCCTTCCGGAATCTTGAATCCAAGACGATGCATTATGACAATATCATCCTCCTTTATGCCATCAAGAGACTTTATGACAGTGACTTTCTTTCCGTCAATGCCATTCTTCTTCATGATATAGCTATGCTCAAGGAAACGGAAAATGTTGAGGAATTTTCCTATCTTACCGAAGCTTCTACCCATACTGAAGCCGTTTGGGGTAATGTATGAGCATACTTCCACCTCAGGATTTTCCAATAACCATCTCAGGAAATAAGCATGCTTTATTGCCACAGACTGCTTGAACATTATCTTTGACAGATTCTTTACAAGCATCTCGTTGGCATGGAGGTTCACAAATACTATTCTCATACCTAAAATGTCTTCTATAAAAATGCTCTTACCAAATATGAAGCAATTGGATAGGCACAACTTAGTGAATAACCAAGCAGCAATCTTCTAGGGTTACTTATGCCTGCATCCTTCATATAATGCATATTCTCTCTGACATTCTTCTTTATTTCGTTCAGCTGTTTGTCTGATTTGTAGTTTGATTGAGCAGCAAAATAGAGTAACATTATGTCTTGCTGAACAAATGTTCCCATTGCAATATGATACAAATTGGGCCATTTCTTCTTCGTTTCCTGACATATAATGCTCCACACCTGATGACCATTCATCTTCTTATAGTTGAACGAAAGATGCGTTATGCTGTCCAGATTCATTCTATAATGATACAGACAATCAGGCATGATATGAAGTCTCTCCACACCATTGTTCAGCACTTGCCATGTGATGATGCAGTCTTCTCCGTACCATATATCCTTATAGAACGTGATGTTTTCGTAGAACTTTCGCTTTACCAGCTTGTTGCAAAGCGAACCGTTAATATCCTTATGACGCAAGAGACATCCTACGACATTCTCGCTTCCCTCTATTGAAAGCGCTTTTGCAACAAACGGTCTGTTCTTTGTTTCGCCAGGCAGTTCTTGTATGTTTCCACACACCACGCCATCCGAGCCTGTTCTTTCTACGGTAGAAAGCATTCGCTCCACCATGTCCGCCTCTATCCAGTCGTCACCATCTACGAATATGATATAGTCTCCTTTCGCATGCGACAACAGCGCCTTACGAACAAGGGTGATACCAGTATTCTCTTGATGATAAGCCTCAACAAAAGAATAGCTGTCTGCAAATTGCTGTGCTATCGCCCAAGTGCCATCCGTAGAACCATCGTCAACCACAA
>JAKSLL010000146.1 GCA_024401215.1 Bacteroidaceae bacterium | reverse complement strand
TGACATGGCAAACGTCTCTTTAACTCCTCTTTAACTCCTCAAAACGAGCAAGTTGCATACATGTGAAAGTTGAATTATTTATTTTATCAAGAAAAAAGAGAAACAAGAGATTTTTAAGTCAAATGCCTGTTTTTGAATTCTATAGAAATTAGAGATGGTGCTTCGCATCCGTTGACTCATGCTACGGCAAGTAGCAATTCTCTACATTCATATTAATTCAATAATTAAAGGCTCTCTTGCTAAACATTTCTCTGAATTGGCTACGCCGAGCTCTTCGAGGTTCTCTATATTCTTGATAATAAATAAAATACAAGTTCGCTCCACTTGCCCCTGTAGTTAAAGGGTAGTTAAAGAGAAGTTAAAGGGTAGTTAAAGTGACAAATGTCTGACATGGCAAACGTCTCTTTAACTCCTCTTTAACTCCTCAAAACGAGCAAGTTGTATACTTGCGAAAGTGGAGTTAATAACTACTCACATGTTAAGGCTTTACTGCTCTTACTGGCACTCCTGCACTTCTGTCCTTAACACCTACGTCAAGGCTGCTGTCATCGCCTACAATAGGTTCGCTGTCATTCTGGATGAAGAGGGTGATATTCATATCGTCAACACCAGGCTGAGTCTCATTCGTAGGATAGTCAGAAAGACCACCTTCATTAAGAAGCATATCGCCAACTCGCCATCCTGTAAATGGAAGGAATATGGTGTTGCCATTAGGGCCAGTCACCATGAAGCCTTTTGATGCCTGCATAGTTGTTTCCTCCCATTTGCACTTCTCCACAAGCTCTCTCATCTCATCTGCTGTTGGCATTCGCCATCCGTTGCCCCACAGCTGAACAGCTACGTCGTCTTCACTTTCAAGTGTGGTAAGGACTCCATCCTTATATTTCTTGAACACAGGGGCTCCTTCTCCTTCCACGCAGTCGAAATAGTTAGCCCATGAATAACTTGTCTTAGTCTTTGTCTCGCCCCATGCATAATAATCGCCAAATTGGTCTGGCGTAGCAGCGCCGATATTGCAAGAAGCCCATTTAACGCTAAGACCTAAGTCCACAGCTTCGTGTACATCAGCAGCCCCCTCAGCAACCTCTTCAATTTCTTCTTTCGGAGAATCTGTTTCAGAAGTTTCCCCACTTTTGTTCTGGCATGAAGCAAACATCATGCATGCACCAGCAAGAATTGCTATTGAAAATGTTCTTTTCATATAATAATTTGATTTGTATTTATTCACATTATGTACAATAACACTATAACAGACGGATGATTGCCCGTCTTTCCAGCAAAGTTACACTATTTTCTTCAACTTACAATCATTTCAAACAAATTTGAATCATTTTTTTATCATCACTTAACAAAACAAAAACAAATTATTCATAAATTTGTACCCAAATAAGTAGGTGAACATACAACATATTAATAATTTGATTACCTACTTGCTCTGCCTCACCAATGCCATGCATCTCGACAAGGAGGCAAATAGGACAATATCATAAAAACTTACAACATGAAAATTTTTACACACGCCTTATATCTCATTGCCGCTGCAACAATGGCATCATGCGGCAACAAAGAGAATGCTGCATGCTGCATGGACAATGACAGCATAGACGAAGCATCAGAAATCATAGAAGGTCCTTGCGGCACCAACGACGCCCCTCAGACTGGCGAAGAAGTATGGAAAAAGGTTTCAGACTGGAAGAAGTACATTCCATGGAGCACCTTCGGCACCTTCGAGGCTTATACCTGCTACGACATCGACAGCGACGGCGTGCCAGAAGCCATAGTCAGAGGCAACGACGAGGGCACCATCCACTACTCTATCCTCACCTGCAGCAAGGAGGGAGGCGGTCTTGGCGACATTGATGACGTTGAGCAAGTGGTGAACAACATCGAAGCAAGCATGTTCGGCATCATCAAAGACCAGCCTTTCGTCTTCATCAAAGCCTCAACCAGCGACGGAGACGAATACGAGCAATACCACCTGTTCGAAAACAGCTACAGGACAAACTTCTACACGATGCTGATGAGAACAAAAAATGACGAAACGACATACGAATACACCAAGTTTACTGATACAATAACAAAGGAGGAATACCATAAGGCCGTGCCAAAGATGATTGCCGATGTGGTTGACATGGAGACTCTCGACTGGATGCCAATAAGCAAATAAGTTCAGGCTACAGACTTGCAGAATGCCGTTACAAAGCAGACTGCACAACATAAAAGGAACTCAGCAATGGTAAAACTGACAATAGCATCCATTTCCTACATCACAGGCGTTGCCATCTATCTGCTATTCAGAGAGCGCCACCTGTTAGGGTTCAAAGTGGCAGACTCTTTAGGCATGGGTGACACCATCGACATGCTGAGAGAGTGTGTAAAAGACATTCACCCTCATAACTTCGTTCTTTTCTGCCTGCCTGACGGACTGTGGACTATTGCCTACATACTTCTTATTGAGCATGTGTTCCGTACAAGCAGCGCAAGCATAAGACTTGCATGGGCGGCTGTAATACCTTTTTTAGGCATTGCGTCCGAGCTGCTGCAAATGGCAGGTTTGTGTAAAGGCGTTTACGACACACGCGACCTCCTCTGCTATGCCGTTCCGCTTGCTATCGATGTGGTGATAAACTTGCAGAGAACAACCAAATAATTACCTATTTATAATAATCAAGTATTTAACACCTATTATGATGAAGAAAACCTTACTTATGTTGTTGCTCACATTTTCTGTCTGCACAACATTTGCACAAGAAAAAATCAAGTCTGGAGGATTGACACGAAACATGATTGTCTATGCTCCTAAAAATTTAGGCACTAAACGCCCGCTCCTCATTTCCATGCATGGCTCAAATCAAGACGCAAGATACCAGCAAGAGCATGCTAATTACGAAGCCGTTGCCGACACAGCAAAGTTTGTCGTTGTCTATCCTGATGGTGAAAACAGAGGATGGGACATAGGAGGAATGAAGGATGTGAATTTCATTCTCGACATTATCGAGGAGATGAGCAGACGTTACCAGATAGACAAGAACAGGGTGTATCTCAGCGGATTCTCCATGGGAGGAATGATGACTTACCACGCAATGACAAAGATTGCCGACAAGATAGCTGCTTTCGCACCTGTGAGCGGATATCCTATGGGAGGCCCTAATGCGAAAAGTTCACGACCTATCCCTATCATTCATGTACACGGCACAAGCGATGACGTATGTGTGTACAACCCTGTGCAGTCGCACATCGACGCTTGGGTGAAGCGCAACAAATGCAGCACTAAGGCAGAAGTCACTAAGCCACTTAGCGGTCCGTCAAACACAAGCGCCACTCTCATACGCTATCGCAACGGACTTGAAGGTGTGGAGGTGGCACATCTCAAGCTTCCAGGCAAGGGACATTGGCACAGCAACGACCCTGTTGTGGCTATGACGAATGTCGAGATATGGAATTTCTGCAAGCGCTACTCTCTCGTTACAGGTCCAGACTTGCAATCTCTGACTCCTGAGAATAACAGCTTTGACATGATACAAAGCGAGCACAGCAAGTTCACCCTCGTTTTCGACAAGGAGGTCAACTGCGACAAGGTGAAAGCCACACTCACAAAAGGAGTGACAACGATAGCTCTTGAGCTGTCCGAACAAGGCGCAAGCAAGAGCATCAACTTCACTATCCCAGAGTCGGCAAAGCTTGACGATGGCGATTACTCTCTCAAAGTGACTGGTATTCAGGACAAAGACGGAAATCAGAGCAGCGATGTGACAGCAAACTACACTTACGGCATCGAGGAGGTGGGCGAGACTCTAAAAGTTGACACCATATTCTCTCAAGACTGGTATTCACAAAAAGAACTCATCGGCGAAGGAATACCGCTTGGATGGGTGAGAGTGAACAGTCGCAGCGACGGCACAACTGACGAGAAGAAGTCGGGTGAAGCAAATACTGGCGGCGCACGAATGAAGTATTTCGAGACAGGAGGCGACTTCAACGCAGGATTCTATTTCTCATCACGCGACTACGACGTTGCTGATTTCTACTATGGCAGCATCAGCGGCAACTCGCTCATCCTGAGGAAAGGCAAATATCTCGTGTCTTTCCGCTCTTCTTACTGGAATACAGGAGCGCAGAATGACAAAAACACCTTCTCACTCTCCATCATCAACAGAGCTGACAACAATGTGCTTTTCTCTGAACCTTCAATAAGTTCTTCTGGATGCCTCGGCGAGAAGAGCGACATAGCTGTATCGGGAAGCGAATATCACGAGATAGTATGCAATATCAGCACACCTGCTAAGTGCCTGCTGCAATTCTCCATATCTTCGGGATGGAACGGCATCATCCTCAGCGAGCCAACCATCACAACATGCCCAAGCAATGCCGACTACTACAAAGGCGGTTTCCTGCGCACCCTGAGCACAGCCAAGAACATTCACGACAAGATGCAGAATCTCAGCGGCTATGCAGCAAGCAAGACTAAGCTTGAAACAGCAATAGCAAAATATGAGACGCTGTCTTCTATCTCTCCATCAGAATATACAGCAGCGACAAATGCTCTAAAGACTGCTATGCAACCTCTGCTGGCTGTTGGCATCGAGAATATCTATGCTGAACCAGAAGCTATTCATACGGCAACCTACGACCTTATGGGAAGGAAGGTGAACGGCACTTTGAAGAAAGGCATATATATTCGCAATGGAAAGAAGATTATGGTAAGATAATTCATCTGTCAATAATTTCAACTTTCGCTTTGAGGTAGTTAAAGTGAAGTTATCGCTTCGCTCGGAGTTAAAGGGACATTTGCCATGGCGCACATTTGTCACTTTAACCACCTTTTAACTTCTCTTTAACTACCTTTTAACTCCACAACAAGTGGAGCGTTATCGCTTGCGCTTTCGCAGAAAGAAACTTGTATCAATAAATAATTCTGATTACCAACTAATTAATATCATAAATTAAGCACTATTATGAAGAAAACCTTTTCTGCAATTATTGCAGCAATGCTCGTATCACTTTCAAGCGTTGCACAGGATTTTGAAAGTACAATCCAGCCAATTCTCCCTATTCCTGACGCCATCCGCAAACCGGCAGCAAAGCAGGGCACGATAGAGGAGTTTAAGTACACAGCCCACAAAAACGGCAAGACACTCCAGAAGCACGCAAGAGTGTACACCCCATACGGATACAACGCCAGCGACAAAAGCACAAAATATGATGTGCTATACCTCATGCATGGAGGAGGCGACAAGACAACATCTTTCCTCACACCTCCACAAGACTGGCTCCCACTCCGACAGGTACTCGACCACCTCATCGCTGACGGCAAGATGCGTCCTGTCATTGTTGTGACACCTACATTCTATGACGATGACGAAAACATAGGAGCAAATGGCATGAACGACGCAATAGCTATGACACGCGACTTCCACACCGAACTCCAGAACGACCTCATCCCTGTGGTGGAAAATGCCTACAACACATATCTTGAGGGCACAGACAGCATCGCTGTCACACGCTCACGCGATCATCGCGCTTACGGAGGTTTCTCTATGGGTGCGCTCTCCACTTGGTACCAGCTCGCATACGGAATCAACGCTGTCAAGCACTTCATCCCGCTGAGTGGCGACATCTGGGTGTACAACGACAAAGGCGAGAAGCAGGATGCCAAGACTGCCGCTGAATGGATAAACTCACAAGTTGCCAAGACACCTTTCGCCAACAGCTTCGAGGTGTACGGCTACACAGGCACAAAGGACATTGCCGGCACACCACAGAAGAATGTCATCGAGGCGCTTGACAAATACGCCCCACTCTTCCGTTACAATAAACCCGACGCTAATCTCCGTTTCGCCATGCGTGAAGGAGGAGAACATTTCTACGGCCACATAAATGAGTATCTCTACTGGGCACTCCCAATCATTTATAGTACAAAATAAGTAGGTGATCAAAATTAGTTTTGTAATAAATATATACAAGTTTCTTTCTGCGAAAGCGCAAGCGATAACGCTCCACTCGTTGTGTGGTTAAAGGGTAGTTAAAGTGACAAATGTCTGACATGG
>JAKSLL010000145.1 GCA_024401215.1 Bacteroidaceae bacterium | reverse complement strand
TAAGAATACACATACGAGGATGAACATATAAATAATTTTGATTACCTACTTATAAGCAAGGATTGGCTATATTTACCATGATGCACTTATCTTGATTTTTCCCTCAGATACTTCTTCAACATGAATGCCATGAAGTATGGGAATGTATAGAAATGTCCGTTGAACCCCAAATTACCCATGCAGAACTTGATGCCGTATTTTATGTCTGGGTATTTGTCCTTTTCTGTGTTCGTTAGCTTGTTGAGTGACGCTGTAGCAGTATTACCAGACTTAACTTCAACGGGTATCAGTGATGTCGCATCCCTAACAAAGAAGTCCATCTCAAGGGCGGGATTCTCCTTTTTGTAGAAATACAGGTCGTAGCCTTGTTTAGACAGCATTTCTGCTACAATATTCTCGTACAGCGCACCCTTATATGTTCCCAGATTCTTGTTAGCCCGAAGATCTTCCTGAGCTTCTTCATCAAGTGAGGCAATTAGTAGTCCTGTATCCTTATAGTAAATCTTGTAGTTCTTGGAATCGTAATTACCTTTCAGTGGCAGTTCTACGTTGTCAAGGCAGTAGCACACATTTATTATTCCGGCGTTAGAGAGCCACTCAACGGAACCCACATACTCGCGATTCCTTGCTCCTGTTGCTATCTTGGTAACCTGAAACTTCTTGTTATCCTTTGCAAGAAACGTAGAGATATGTCTATATACAGCGAGTACCTTTGCCTTCTCGAAACCATGTGCATACTTCGTTATGTCTTCTTCGTAGTCAAGATGCAGCTGTTTCTGATTATCCAATACGCCCGAGAAATTCCCCTGTGTGATAAAACGGTTCACCACCTCAGGCATGCCACCAATAACCATGTATTCACGGAAAGCTGTGAGCATGGCGGTGTACATGCTCTCCGGCAGTGGCTTAACCTCTACCATATACTGAAACAAGCTGTCTATCTGCGCCTCGCTATAACCCTTTGCCCACAGGAATTCCTCAAAGTCCATTGACTGCATCTCAAAGTCTTCCTTATAGCCGACGCTGTTAGATTCTATCTTCTTGTAGTTAATGCCCATCATTGAACCTGAGCATATCACATCATATCTGCCATCCATCTTGAACGACTTCAGACTTGTGGCACAGTCGGGCATGTCTTGCAGCTCGTCAAAGAAGATAAGCGTCTTACCAGGAACGAACTTTAGGGAAGGTTCAATGAAACTGATATTCCTGATGATGGTGTCAACCTCATATCCATCATCAAATATGCTGTGGAACTTCTTCTGCAATGCAAAGTTTATTTCAACATAGTGCGCATAGTTCTGTTTGGCAAACAAACGTATTGATTCCGTCTTGCCAACCTGTCGAGCACCCTTTACAATCAGAGGCTTCTTATCATCCTTATTTTTCCATTCACAAAGAATGTTTTCTATCTTTCGTTTTAGCATATATCACATTTTTAGGATGCAAATATACTGATAAAATCACATTTACACAATAGTATTCGTTTGTTGTCTTCACATTTTTAGGCATTTCAAATAATCTAACATCACATTTTTTGCAACAATCCGATTGAATGACCATTATAAGAGGTCGAGCCCCTCCTCCGCTACGAAAAAAGGATTTACGATTTCTCGTAAATCCTTTTTTCTGTTTATGCTATCATTTTGCTTATTCGAGAAAACAAATTCACTTTCCTGGACGGAATAGCCAGAGGGAAGCAAACATCACTTCCCACTAACTTCATAGCTCACCTCGCATCCCTTCAGCAAAGGTGAAGAGAGGTGGATAGTCACCTTGCCAGAACGTGACTGATTGGCAATATAAGCAAGGAGTCTGCCGTTATGCACACGCTGCTGATTATCGCGGTAGTTGCCCATATCGGTGTTGTCAGAGCCCTCAAGACCAAGCAGACGAGCAGGGCCCTCTATGCGACAAGTGATGTTGTTGTCAGCTAGTCGAACTACATTGCCGTTATCATCAACAACCTCAATGAGCAGATGGTTCAACCCATTTGCCTTCACATCTGCAGTACCTGCATCTGTTCCGTCAATACGCTGATTGTCAAAGCGAGCGCGAATGCTGCATGGACGCAGATTGCTGTGAATAGTGTATGAAGCCTCATCCTTGCCATCTTCACTCACACCTACAGCTGCGAGCGTGCCTTCTGAGTAAGGGATGTCCCAGTAGATGACTCCGTTTCGAGCGTCTTTCGCCTTAACTTCGCCAACTGTCGCACCATTGAGCATGAGTCGCGCCTTAGGGGAATTGGTGTAGCATACAACACGTATCCTCTGTCCATCAGCATAGTTCCATGTGTCAAGAGCCTCGGCAGATACAGGCACAGCGCCATCACCACCATTTCTTCCACGACGAGTCACAGCAGGATAAGTGCCGATATAACATACAGGTTCGGTACACCAAAGTGAAGCTCGGAAATGACCACGAGGCTTGGCGAAGCTGCCGAAGTCGAGCAGACCGGTATTCAGTCCTCGTGAAGGCCAGCGTCCTGACTCACCAAGATAGTCGGTGCCTGTCCAGATGAACTGTCCGAAGATGAACTCCTTATCACGAACTGCACACCAGGCGTCATACCCCACACCATTCTCCGAACCGTAAATCACACGCTTAGGATAAGTCTTATGATCCTCATCATAGCGGTTTTCAGTATAGTTATATCCCACCACATCAACAGCCTCAGGATATTCCGTCTGATTGCTCATCACAACGCCAGCCAATGCGCCAGTCACAGGACGTGAGTCGTCAACCTTGCGCACACAGGCAGCAAGGCGCTTTGCTATCTTGCCGATCCTCTCTGCATTAGGACGCTTAGGGTCATAGCCGCCGAACATCGGCTGATTGATTACAGCATTGCCGCCATCAAGCACTGGATGCGAATATGGGTCGTTAGGATAATCCACCTCATTGCCGATGCTCCACAGTATGATGGATGGATGATTGCGGTCACGGCGCACCATGTCTGTCACATCGCGGTCTATCCACTCCTCAAAAAAGTCGTATGTACCGTCATAGCTTGGAGTGCCCACGTTCCACCCTTCAATCCACTTGCGCTTAGGGAACTCCCACTCATCGCTCGCCTCATCCATCATCATAAGGCCAAGACGGTCGCACAGGTCGTAAAGCACAGGCGACTGAGGATTATGAGCGCAGCGGATGGCATTCACACCTATCTCCTTGAGTTTGATGAGACGGCGCTCCCACACCTGTTCAGGCACGACAGCACCAAGCACACCTGCATCGTGATGCAGGCACACTCCTTTCACTTTCATATTCTTGCCATTGAGAGCAAAACCATGGTCGGGAGTGAACTCCAGAGTGCGCAGACCAGCCTTCATCTCATTGCCATCAATGACCTTGCCACCCTCTGTGAGCGATGTGCGTATCTCATACAGATAAGGGCTGTCGAGATTCCACAGACGGGGATTTGCCACATTAAGCTTCATTATGGCAGCGCTCTTCTTTGCCGACACGGCGCTCTGTCCTTTCGCCACCACCTTGCCGTCGGCAGAAAGCATCTCCACATTCACCATGAGACTCCCCTTTGCTGCTTCGGCATTGTCAACCTGCACATCGACCTGCACAACAGCGCTGCTCTTGCTTATCTTCACAGCCTTATAACCCGTACCCCATTGTGCAAGATGGCATTTGGGAGACTCCACCATCCACACATCACGGTAGATGCCGCTGCCAGTGTACCATCGTGAGTCGGCATAGCGACTATGGTCAACACGCACAGCAAGCACATTCTCACCTTCCTTCAAGTAAGGCGTCATCTCATACATGAACGAAGCATATCCGCTTGGTCGCTTGCCAAGCAGATGACCGTTGAGGTACACCTCACTGCGATTATACACACCCTCGAAGTATATGAACTTCAAAGCCTTGCTTTCATTGTTCAAATCATCCGCACTCATATTGAAATGCTTGCGATACCAGCCAATGCCACCAGGCAGATAGCCTGTACAGCTGGCAAGACTTGGCGACAGCTGCCCCTCAATAGACCAGTCGTGAGGCAACATGCGTCGCTGCCACTTACCATCGTCAGCATCGGTGCGTGCGAAGACAGAGTCATCTTTCAGCACAAACAACCAATTGTCATTGAATTTACTTGATTTGCCGAACGACACTTGCGCATCCATAGTTAGCGAAGCTGCCATCATGCACAAAAAAGAAAAAAGAGTCAGAGTTAGTTTCCTTTTTTTCATATTAGTTTTTGGTATAGTTAGATAGTAAATCAAGACAAAGATATTAAAAATCTTATAAAAACACTCTATCTAACCATATCAATTCACTAATAATTCTACATTTTATATATTATAGCAGGAAAACACAACTCAAAAACTTAAAAACTCAAAAACTTAAAAACTCAAAAACTTAAAAACTTAAAAACTTACACAAACCCTTGTCTCTTTCACAAAAAAGCATTTACTTTGCAACCGTAGAACAACACATTACCAAAGAAACAACTATGAACGTAAGAGATTTGGATTTATGGTGGACATCACTCACCACAAAACAGAAAGAGCGCATTGCCACAAAGGCTGCCCGCAAAACAGGAAAAGCCAACGCTGAAGTACAATACCCAGAGTGCACCGTATGGTGGATTGCTCTCGATGCTAAAGTCAGAGAAAAAATCCGCAAGCAATGCACTGACGAGCGTGGACATCTGCTCGAAGAGTGGAAATAAGGAAGAGTCTTCAGTCATTTTCTCTCCTGTACCGAAGATCCTTACTTAGCCTCAACAAACAAAGTCTTTATCCCCTTTATCTTCTGCCCCTTGAGTCGTTCAAGGAGCTTGGGGAGTTTTGCGCGATGCACAGCCGCAAACGACTGATGTTCACGCACGTCAATACGTCCCACCTCCTTCACATCCAATCCTCCTATCTTACACAGCGTGCCAAGCACATCGACTTTTGATATCTTGTCTTTCTTACCCTTGCCGATGTATAGAGTCGCCCATATAGAAGGCTGCACAGGAGGCAGATTCTTTGGAATGTAAAACTCTGGTATGTCACCATTCTTATCTATCACATAGTCAGGCACAAACTCCTCATCATTCAAGAGGAAGAAAGAGCTTCCTTCAGCCTCCCAGCGAGCTGTTCGGCCGTTGCGGTGTATGTACGCCTCTTCGTTGAGAGGCAGATGGTAATGCACGATATTGTCGATGTCGGGGAAGTCAAGTCCGCGTGCAGCAAGGTCGGTAGATACAAGCACATTGCTTGTGCCATTTGAGAATTTGTATATGCTACGCTCTCTCCTATCCTGCTCCATCGCCCCGTGGAACATCTCACATTGCACACCTGCCTTCTTCAGGAATGCCGCTGTGCGCTCTACTGCCTCACGGTAGTTGAGAAACACTATCGTCTGCTTCTGTCCGAAGCAGCGGAGAAGGCAAAGAAGAGTGTCGAGTTTATCTTTCACTGGAGAATGAACGACATGAAGCGAAATGCGCTTCTCCACCTCTCCCTCCTGTTCGAGATAGTCAAGAGTGACAGGCAAGTTAAGACGGATGGAACGTGTGGCAGAGCATAGCACCTTCTGCTTGACAGAGGGCAGAAGTCCGAGAGCTGCCGCCATCTCTTTCTCAAATCCGAACTCCAAACATTTGTCGTATTCGTCGATGATGATTGTATCCACATGGGAAGAGTCGAAATTCTCTTTCTGCAGATGGTCAACGAGACGCCCAGGCGTGGCTATGATGACATGAGGAAGCATGCTCTCCATTATGCGGTGCTCATCCATAGCAGGGCGACCGCCATAGCAGCTCATGCTTCTTATGCCGCACTTCATCTGCTTTATCACCCCATCAATCTGCAGGGCGAGTTCGCGGGCTGGGGTTACGATAACAGCCTGCACGGCATTGCTTGCCACATCTATCTTATCTGCAAGAGGCAGGAGGAATGCCAAAGTCTTACCCGAACCTGTAGGCGAAAGAATCATCATGTCCTGTCCTGACGGAAACTTTGCCACAGCCTCTTGCTGGAGGTCGTTAAGTTGCTGAATGCCTATATTTGTCAATATGTTTTCTAATTCCATATATGTGTTAATGTCAAAATCTTTCGTTCAATGATAAGTGATTCAACTTTC
>JAKSLL010000144.1 GCA_024401215.1 Bacteroidaceae bacterium | reverse complement strand
TTCTTGATTATAAAAAATAATTTTGATCAGACACTTACTTTTTGAGTATTATAAACGATAAAGCCTTCCGAAGATGTCATGGCACATCTTCGGAAGGCTTTGTAAATGGTTGTAATAATGTATGTTAGTGCATCATGTGATATTCTCAATGTGTTGTCTTATAGATTCTCTATTTCTTCGTCCGTAAGTCCTGTATATTTCTGTATTCTGTCAACAGGTATGCCGTCTGCCTTCATCGTGACAGCGATTTCAAACTGCTTTTTCTTTTCGCCTTCAGCAAGTCCTTCCGCAAGTCCTTCCGCAAGTCCCTCTGCGCGTCCTTCCGCAATTCCTTCTTGTCTGCTGGAAAACACTATCGTGCGCTCACGGCTGACCATGTCCCAATATCTGTCTATGGCACGTTTCTGCTCAGGGGTGTAAGCAGAATCCTCCAGCAGCGAGAGGGCTTTCGTTACCAGTTCGTCGTTGATAAGTTCTTCTGGTGCCTGACGTGTCTTTTCGTTTATCTCCGTAAGGAAACGCAACCACAGCACCATCATCTTCTTATCCTCTACGGAGGAAGGCTTGAACTTTGGCAGTTCAATGAACACCATCTTCATGTCGTCTATGACATGGTCTTCATGTGCTTTGTTCATAGGAACATAGACATGATAGAACTCTTCTGGTAGCTCCGGGAAGGCAATGTCATTGACAAGGCTTATAGTGTATATCGGCTTTATATCTTCAAATTTCTCTCCCTTTTCAACAGGTTCCACGTATGCCTTGCATGTATTGAACAATGCACGCTGTTTGAAGGCGTCTGTCCAATACATCTGCATCTCCACAAGAAACTGCCTGCCAAGGGTGTCCTTGCATCGCACATCAACAATGGAGTCCTTCTTTTCGGGATGGTCTGGCACGAGTTCTGAGGAGAGATATTCTATCTCCACAACCTCCCTGCCTGGCTGCAGAGGGAGCAGGGCATTGAGGAAGCTTATCATCAAATCTTTATTTTCACCAAAAACCTTTTTGAAGGTCAGGTCACTCTTAGGATCAAGATACTTTGCCATAGCGTAAAAGGATTAAGTGCCGTAATTCAGTTGCAAAGTTACATTATTTTTTTTAATCACAAAAAAAAGTACATATTCCTTTTGTACCATCTTTATTTCGGTCGTTTGTTCTTCATTATATCCACAACAACCTTTTCTGTTTCAACCATTCCTGGAGATGCGATAAGTCCTATATTTCGCATTGTTGCTTCGGGAGTTGCACCATTGATACCATGGATTGACTCGATACCAATGTTGTCCAATGCAAGGGCTACAGACTGGTATGCTGCATCTACAGCAACAATACCTTTCATTGTACAACCGTGGTTGCCTCCGTCACATATCATACCAGTGATGGAAGATGCCATATTTTGAATAACGAGTGTCATCTGCTTGAAATTGGCACCCTTGAGGTATGCCAACCCACAAGCCATGCCAGTTCCTGCAGCAATGGCACAACCGCAGAAGGCAGATAACCTGCCAGAGTATTCCTTTATATACATACAGACGAGATAACTCAATGCTGTGGCGCGCAGGAGCTGTTCCTCGCTAAGCCCGTTGATGCGATGTGATGCATAGAGAGGTAAGGTGGCAATGATACCATGTGCTCCACTGCCTGTGATACTCATAGCAGGGCGGGAAAGTCCAAGCACTCGTGCCTCTATGGCAGCATTACAGAGAAGGGATGCCGATACCTGTTCGTTATCAGATAGCATCGTCTCACCATTCTTCTTGAATAGATGATGTGCAAAAGTTGTACGACGACTCTTGATGGATTGTTCAAACAATTCAAGATTTATTTCATAAGCTTTGCGTATAAATGTAAGTTCACTAAAATCTACAGTTTTTACATAGTTTAAAATCTTACGAAAAGTAACGGTGTGAATATATGGTACAGTACTTTCTTTGTATTCTTGATCCGCATTCTCCTTCTTGAATATGATGTTGTTATCTACAGATATCCTGACGATATTTGTGTGAGAATCCCTAATGAGTATCGCCACTTTGTTATCGGAAGAAATAATCTCGGCAAGAATGTATATGCGACTGCTTACCTCCCCCATCTCCACTTTTACCTTACCATCCTTGACAAGACCTTCTGCTATGATGTTGTCCGAAGGGGTGATGCCCTCAAGGCATTCCAGTTCTTTGTCGGCATCAGCAGCTATGTAACCAAGTGCAGCAGCATATTCATTACCATAGTACAGACTGTTAGGAATGCCACAGGTGAAGGCGTTCTTGTACATACCGCTATTAAGTACAAGATGAATTTGTTGTAGTTCGCCACGAGAGTATTTTTTTGCTTTACTTATCGAATAAGCGATGGCACCTGGTTCCGTAACTCCAAGTGCAGGACGCATATCATCGAATATAAGTTTTGTTAGCTTTTTCATTCTGATTTACTTTTATATCCAGTTAAACATGCCACAAACATAATAAATAGTAATATCCAGCTATAGAATGTGGTGAAGAAAACATCCGTTGCCTGTAGGTTAATGTCGCATCCCGATGCCTTTACACCTTGAATGAGAAGCAGCACACAGCCACCATAGGGAACGAAGAATGGGAATGTACATATTACTGTAGCGAGTATGGTAGAACGCCGATATGGGTGTATGTTTCGTTGTTTGCCTATGATATTGATGAACGGAGCAATACATATATTTGCAATGGTATTGACTGCGGCAATGAGTATGCCAGCGATAAGAGTTAGGAAGAAGATGGTCAATTCGCTGGTGCGTCTATTATCATCCATTGACTCATTTAGTCGTGATATCAACAACTTCATACATCCACTCTTGATGATTATTCCTGATAATGCCACAACGACCATGAGCAGTATGCATATACTTGTCATACCTGCAATCCCGTTAATGATTGCACCATCCACACTATTGTTCTGGAAAGAGATGAGGTTGTCAATCTTGAAAAGGTCAAAAGACAAGCCTATCGCAATGGCTAACAGAATGCCAACAAATAGGGAGATGAAGATATTGCATTTTCTCAAAGACAGTATGATTACTACAAAGGTAGGAATGAGCAGCAATAGCCCGTAAGGACTATCCGTGATGTCAGAGCTTATTTCTAACGATTCGCTGCTTTGAAATAGTGCTGCTATTACTAATGCCACACAGGCAAGTAAAAAAGCCGTTACTACGAAAAATAAGCGTGATTTTATCGTTCCACCAATATCTGCAGTACCCTTTTGAGCATCCTTGTACTCCTGTGTTGTGGCTGCGATGACTGCCGTATCTGAGACTGGTGCAATACTATCGCCAAGTGATGCTCCTGAGAGGATAGCACCTCCTAGCAGAATGGGAGAGGCATTAAGTGCTACACCGGTAGGGAAAAGTGTCATGCTCATCGCACTTATCGTTCCGAAACCAGATCCTGTGGATATCGCAAATAGTGCAGAGAACAAAAATGCTATGAGGGTAAAGCCCACATTGCCGATATTGAATTGCTGTGAAGCCCATACAAGTCCATCTACAATGTGACCTTCCTTAAGGATGGAACCATACACTCCAACAAGAAGCCACAACATAGTAGCCGTCATAGCCGTTTTGTTACCAAGATACCCAAATATGGTGTCCCAGTATTCATTCTTATCTCTTGTGAGAAAACTGCCTGCCAAGATGCTTGCTATTCCGATTGCAGCTAACGCGTTCACATTGATATTTCCCAAGAATGATATTGTGATTGTCATCAGCAGGAATATGATGAACGGAATGGAACTTGTATATGGACTGATTCTGAATTTCATTATGTTACGTTATGTGAGTTGTTGCAAAGAGCACATCCTCATTCTCGAAGATGTGCTCTTGATTATTTGTGTTGTCATGGAAGAACATTATTTACATAGCTGCAAGAATTTTGAGCTGCTGCTGAACATCCTTATCTGCAAGGCGAAGGAAGCCGTTCTTGTTGTTGTACTGCTGACCATCACTCACAATCCACTCAAGGAAGAGCTGAGCCTTTTGGTTAAGTTCGTTGTAAGTGAAGCCAAAGTTCTCTACAGGAATGAGATCAGATTTCTCTGCCTCAAGGAGTTTTATTGTCTCGTCAAGGTTCCCGTTCTGAAGAACCTTCTCCTGCTCTGACTTGAGGTTGAGTGGAAGGATTGCAATGTCAGATTTGAGTGTACGGGTGTTTGTGTCGTAGAGGTAAGCTACATTGTTGAATGTAATGCTCTGCTTATCCTCTTCAATAGCGTTGAGAAGGTAGAGGTCATCACCTGAGATCTTGTTGCCGCGAATCTCAGAAACCTGATATCCGAAATGCTGAGCAAAGACTCTTGAAGCACTTGTGCTGTTGGCGCTGGAATAAACTGTGAATTTCTCACGAAGTTTGCCAGCTTTACCACTGTTAGCCTCATCCTCATCATCGAGATCCTCATCAAGACTTGAGAAATAAAGCTTCTTGAGGTCATTCTTGCTCCAATCCTTCTTCTGAAGCTCAGAAATGAGTGGGTTGTGTGAAGATGTGACAGGAAGGATGGCATAACGACCAACGAAAGTTACATTATCACCACCCTTTGCATCGCTAACAAATGTGAGGTCAGCATCCTTTACATTCTTGCCAACAATCTGAACCTTCACATGAGTATTCTGCTGCATGTAAGCGTTAGCCCAAGCTTCGACAAGCTCCTTGCTCACCTTGCTTGTCTTTACAGTTATTACACTTGCTGACTCTGAAGTAGCTGTTGCTTCTACTTCAGCTGCGTTAGCGTTGATGCCTGCGAAGAGTGCTACGATTGCTGCGATGACGATGTTTCTAACTTTCATAAATCTTATATATTTAGTATGTTATGATTCTTATACCTTGTGGAAATGATCCCTTGTTTCTTATTTACGGTGCAAAGGTACGGTAACTTACAAAGGTATGAAATACTGCCACATGGGTATTTTGCATACCATATATATGGTATAAGACAAAAAAAGGATGGCACTCATTTTTGCCATCGCTATGATTATGTGTTAATTAACGTGTGTCGTCAGTGGTGTTTTGAAATGGAAGAGAATAGTAGCATCACCCTGTCGGGTTTGCCTCAGTGCAAAGGTGACAAAATAAACATGGACAGCTCTGCTATGATTAATGTAGGTAAGAGTTAAGATTTAGCAATGGCAACTATACGCATTGCTAAATCATAATTCTTTACTTTTAACTCTCCAAATGCAATGCCCTACGATTGCTTTATATTCACTTAGCGTGAATGCTGTCATGCAGTTGGTGTGATTGACATTATTCACACCGCAAGAATAACACTATGCACTTGAACAGAATAGCAGCATTCATTTAGCGAGACATTTTTGTACTGACGATTACAACAAAAATAGAAGTGCACCTCAGGTGTAAGGTACTGATTATATGGCTTGTATGGTATAGATTGTTGGTGATACATAATTAGTTAACTAAACATTCCCATCCCTTTTGATTATTTTTATCAAGAATTTAGAGAAATAAGAGATTTTTATGCCAAATACTTGTTTTTGAATTATATAGAAATTAGAGATGACGCTTCGCGTCCGTTGAGTCATGCTACGACAAGTAGCAATTCTCTACATTCCTAATTCATTCAGTAATGACAGGCTCTCTTATTTCTCTGAATTCTTGATAATAAATAAAATAATAGCCTTGTAGAGATTTAAAAGGATGGGAAACTTTAGTTAGTTAATACTGCTCAGGTTGACACTTGCCTTGAATGCGTACTGATTTAGTTGACAATGCCCTGCGGTTAACGCTAAAAAAGTTGACATCTGCGAAAATGAATTTTGCCACTAACTCATCACTCGTCACAATCCGCCTGTAAACGACTGAAATATAAACCCTTAGCACTGTGACGAGTCATTCGCGACTCGTCACACACTCGTCACACTCATACAGATGTGATTTACAAGAAGTTAAGGGGTGCTTGTGACGAGTGATGAGTGTTTTTAAAAAGCCCCACCCCTGCCCTCCCTGTGAGGGAGGGGGTGCCATGCGGATGGGATGTGCAATGCCAAATGTCACTAATTGAGGAGTCTTAGAGGGGGCCATGCACTACTGAGCGTAGCGGACAATA
>JAKSLL010000143.1 GCA_024401215.1 Bacteroidaceae bacterium | reverse complement strand
TAAATGTTCAAATTTTCCTCGCGAAAGCTTGGAAATTATCACAGTATCTTGAATAGCATTTTAGCATAGGGCATCGCTATAGGATTGGGAGAGAATGGTGTTATGCCGCGTTGCGGCGTAATGCTGTTTGTGTCATCCTGTTTCCTATGGCGATGCCATAGGCTAAGATGTTGACGGTTTTCAGCCGTATCTGTGCGTAGATCATTAGGACGATTCTGTTTATTCTGTGTGTTCTGTGTTCGAAAAATAATAAATCAGAGGGTTTGGGGGAACACGGAAGGTACGAATATCATCGTACCTCCCTGCCCATCAAATCATATCTCTTTCCATCTTTCACAATCACTATCCTTCCATTTTCCACATGCTTTGTCACACTTGGCTTCGCGCCTTCTTCCACATCCTTCGTTACTTCATCCACACCAGTGACAAGTTCTGTGTAGGTCTTGCGCAATCCTGCATGAACGCCATAATATGCTGGCTTAGCCTGAAGCGATGAGTCGTAAAGAAGAGGCGAACTTGAGCGCCATGACTCATTGTCACGCAATCCCCATATCATCATCGTCGTGCAGTTATCCTCCGCAAGGAAGGCACGAGTGATAGCGAAATAATCGTCTGCCTGCTTCATTTTTGATGTCTGTGAGAGATCGTCGATGCCAAGATCCAGTTCGGTGATGTTGCACACAAGCCCCAGCTCCTTATATCGGCGTATGTTGGCTCTAAGCATTGCGACATCAACCTGTCCTGCATCAAGATGGCATTGAATGCCGACGCCATGTATAGGTATATTCCTCTCTTTTAGACGCTTAACAAGATTATAGAAAGCCTCTGCCTTTGCCTGTCCCTGAAACTCCACTCCATAGTCATTAAGCACAAGCACAGCCTTAGGGTCTGCCTCGTGAGCCCACACAAAAGCAGAATCAACAAAGTCATCACCTATGCCAACTTTCCACACCGACTGTCGCATAGTATAGCCGCCTGGATTAGAGCGTATAACAGACTGGTCGTCATCAAGCACCTCATTGCACACATCCCACTCAGCAATCTTACCCTTCCAATGTCCTACAACATTCATGATATGATTCTTCAGCAACGCAAGCAATTCCTTTCTCGATCTGTTCTTGGTGTTCTTCTTGCCATCTTCGGTGAGCCATGCTGGCACCTGCTGATGCCATGCCAGATTATGGCCTCTCACTCTAAGGCTGTGACGACGGGCGAAATTCACAAGCTTATCGCCATCACCATAGCTGAAATATCCTTCAGAAGGCTCAACAGCATCATATTTCATCTCGTTTTCTGCCACAACGGCATTAAACTGCTTTGCTATGAGACTCACCTGAGCGTCATTGTCGTTGTTGAGGTCCATGCTCCAGCCTCTCACAGCCACTCCTACATACTTATTCAGCTTATTGGCATACATGCTGAGAGCCGTGCCGAACTTCCTCTCCTGATTGTAATCCCATTCATCAGCCACCACATCACCTTCACCGCCAGTTTCATCTTCGCCACCAGCATCCTGTCCGCTGTCATCAAGCGACACGACAGTAGCCACAAGGGCATAGCCACCGTTCGTCTTCTGCTCTTCGACCTTCCATGTATATCTCTTCGGGCACACAACATTCCACGCCCATTCCACATTATTGTACGACGCTCTGCTTGAGTATGTCATCAGAGTGAATGTGTCGCCCACATTCAGACTCGCCTCATCCTTCAATCTGATAGTCACCTTTGGCATTGACTTGCTCTGCATGAACTTCTGGTCGATATTGTAATAATCCACAGCACCCGTCACCACAACCTTGTCATACGAGTCCTGTGACTCTATCTCACAGCTAACATTCGTCGTTGGGCGCACTCTCAATGTCACCTTGCCGCCTTTGGCGTAGTCGGCAAAAGTCAATGTTCCTACTCCGTCATCACCAGGCTCTATTGTGCCATACACATCTGTCAGACACGCAATATTTCCCACACCGCCAATAGTGCTGTTCTGCATCACAAACACACCAGCATCCGCAGTATTGTACATCACGCCAACACCGCCTGTCAGCTTCTTCTGCTTAGCCTGAGCAGCGTCGTTATTCACCAGCACACGACCATCAAGCACACGCAGACATCCACAGATGCTGTTTCTATTGCCTGTAATCCTGTATGTGCCTTTGCCCTCCTTCACCAGACCGATACCCTCTTTCAGATTATCGTCCATAGGAGATATGCGACCAGCAAGCGTGGCGTCCTGTCCGTTGCCTCCAACCACATAATAGGTCTTAGGTGTATCTGACTTCTTATAATAGCCATACAGCTGACTGCCCTCCTCCATCTCAAGACGGCCGATGCGTATTGCTCTGTTGCCCGACTCAGCAGCCAGAGCTGCACCTGAGTGCATTGTCAAGACGTTGTTTGCAAAGCAGTCGTTCAGCTTGCCTCCGCTGATGCTCGCCTCCACCTCTTCAGGGTTGAAGGTCTTGCCTCCATGTGCCCAGATGAGTCCATAAAAGCCTGCGCTGCTCACCACACTCTTGTATGGATAGAGATGCACATCACCCTTGAAATTCTTCCAGTTAGGGAAAGACGCCCCCTTAGCGGAACCAAGATAGCAGCGTTCGCCTCCCGAAAGGATGTTCATTGTGCCACTGCCAGTCACCGTCGATGTCCAGTAGCTGTAGCGCGAAGTTATCACGTTGTATGTCTTGCCTGCCGATATCGCTATCGCATCAGCATAGGAAACATAATCTGCCGTCGCTTTACAGAAATTGATAGTCTTGTCGGCAGATGGCACATTGTCGGCTGCCTGAACTGCCGCACATGCTGGCAGAAGGCATGAAAGAATATAATATTTTAGTTTTTGCACGAGATACGAGTTAATTAAAAGTTAATAAACTAAGAATACAAGCTTCGCAAGCTCCACTTGTTGTGGACTTAAAGGGTAGGCATTTTATTTTTTCTCTACCACGAATAAGATTTCTTTTGCATTGTCATGATTTTCTGGAAGAGATTCCTCAAAATGACCTGCACGCACAAACCGTGACTCGAGTATATTGAAGCCTTCCTGAAGCAATATCTCTGATAATTCAGATTGAGTGAAGCGATAATCCGCTACAACATATTCTGCTGAAAGCAAACCGTCTTGTTCAAACTGCTCTTTGTGATAAACAAGGTGTTTATCTTCATCAAGCAATTGGAATCTTGTATCAAACATATCTCCACGCTCTTGCATATTAGTAGAAGCCTCCAGTTGAAATATTAGCTGAGGATTATCATGCACACTTCCACGCAACTGGGCGCGCAATTTCATATATTGCATATTCATGACTGAAATAACAGCACGCCCTCCTTTACGAAGTTTATTAGCCAGCTGATGGATGATTGCTGTGTTATCTTCCAATGTCCTGTATGAACCAATTACATCGTACAGACAAATAGCGCAATCAAAGGATTTACCTTTCAAGCGCTTTCTTGCATCCCATTGCTTAAACTCCACAGCATCATTGCATGTTTTGCACTTTGCCCTTTCAATATTTGCCTCAGAAGCATCTATTCCAAGAACATCAAAACCTCTATTGGCAAATTCAATACTATGTCGCCCTTGACCACAACCTACGTCAAGCAAAGTACTACCAGGATTAAAGCCTGCAAGTTGGATAATAGAATCCACTTCCTTGGATGTGCCTCTTGCCCATGGCTGATTTTGCATATCCATACGAGAATATGCATCATTTAACTGTTCAGCAGAGAAAGAAAGCATCTCTTCGAAACGTTTATTATCAAACATGATTGGTTGACTTTGAAAAGTATATGCCAACCATTCCTGCCCTTCTGGAAGATTACCCAATCGCTCGATATAAATATTATCTATATCATAATGCTTTTCCCTTTCGACTGGGAAACTTGTATTTATAAAAGAAATATTCGAATCCAAACTTATTGCACCTGCTGAATATGGAAGACTGGCACATAGAGTTCTTATATCATCGATGTGGTCCATGATTTCTGTGGGATCCACTTTACGCCATGTAACCGACTCCAGAGCTTTGATTGTAATTGAATTAGCTGTCGCAAGTCCCCAAGCACTATAATCAGAGAAACCCCATGCCGACTGAAGAAGACGCTTTGCAATGCCATGTTTTCGATACATGGAGTTAACAACAAGCTGAGTAATCCAAACACAAACCTTACCATTCTCAAGCCTTTTCTTAAGGAAGAAACACGAACCAATTATAATACCGTCATCTTGGCAATATGACACATACATATCTTCCATATCACGCAAACTCCGGTATCGCTGCGAGGACATTTTTATTCTCTTCCCTCTTTTGTTTTCTGGTGCAGATTGTCCCCATCTACCATAGTTAGTAGAGAACAAATGAGAGAATTCAAAGCAATCTTGCTCTGTCATCTGAGAGCATGCTTTTGTTCTGTATGTTGGAGAAAACTTATTGTTCATATATCTAATTCAAGCCCCAAACTTGCTCTATTTGAGAAATTAAAGTGGAGTTAACGAATCTCTATATACGGACATTTGTCACTTTAACTACACTTTAACTTCTCTTTAACTTCCCTTTTACTTCACAACAAGTGGAAACTTTACAATTTCATTACTTATTCATGAAATGATAAGAATACATAGCCTTACGAGGTTCGCCCATCTTCTCACCTGCACCTTGCAGCAGATTGAGGCCCTTTATAGGGGTGACTTCGTATATCTGCTCCTCTGTACTGAACTCGCCAGACTTGCAGATATAAACGCCTTCGATATCAGATTTCTCCCAGTCTTTGCCCTTCTTCTTGCAGGCTTTAATAGTGTATTCGAATTTGTCATCTTGCAGATAATTGACCGTACCAAAATAGATGACATCAAGGTCGGAAGGACTGCTACCCTCCACATAGACAAATTCCTTTGTCACCAGAGTGTTGAGATAGCGGTACTTATTGTCGCTTTCAGACTGCACACATAAAGAATGCATCATACCGCTGCCAAAGAAAAACGAATTTTTATTCTCATCCACCAGATATAAGATTGTCTCCTCCTGCTGTTCCTCTTCCATATATAAGCCATGCTCGCAGATAGGAGTTGACACATACGGTACAGGCGCGGTGAGCATCTGTGAGAGGTCGAAATGCACAACATTCTTGTTTTTCTGAATAATATATATTGATTTCCAGAAAGAGTACAAGCCAACAGCCTTGTCAGTAAGTCCCTTCAGCTTAAAGGATTTCAGAGGTTCGCTATATTCGTATTTAGGCGCAATCACACCCATTGAATTATACTCATTCCAGTTGGTCACATTGACCACCACTTCGCCTTTGTCGTTTATCGCAACATCAACACCAAAGTCCTTCATTGACAGCTTCTTCTTCCATGACTTTGCTAAAGGCTTCTCAGCAATCTCGGCATCAGGATTATTCCATGAGGCTATAGGCTTCCAGTCGAAGTAAAGATATTTCTCCGAACTCATGAATTTATCGAGTATGGACTCTGCCTTGTCTTTGGAATACTCCTTGCCTGTGAGCATATCTACATACGACTCATCGCTGTCACCTTTCTTGTCATTCCATACGGATGTCTTCTGGAAATATTCGACGGCAACGCTCTTGTCTATCTTAGTGACAGTTGTGCGTATTCCTTCTCTGCTATCATCAAAATCTGTGGAGAAGATGATGTTATCATCGTAAGCCAACGACTGGAGTTTGCTGTAATGCAGAGCTTTCACATCCTTGCTCAGGATAAGAACATTTTGTGTATCGCCAGTGTCTTTCAATGCAAGTTCTGCCAGTCCATCGCCATCAATATCCTTAATGGCATACTCTGCCAGTTCGCCAGCCCCCTTAGCCATGGTGCCCCATGTCTCTTTAAGCTGTTCGATAGTCATGTCATCAAAACATACTATTACGTTACTCTCTTCCAGCGAGTCGGTAGTCTCAGAGGCATCACCCTCGGTGCTGCTTCCATTGCCATTGCAGGCTGCCAGCAATGCTGACATAAATAAAAATGATAATATCTTTCTCATATTTTTATTGTGTTACATTCGTATCTTCTCATCTTCTATCTGACAAGAATGCTATTGCCTTCTCCCACTCAGCAAATAGAATCTGGGTGTCTGCTATCTGAGCTAAGCGATAGAAATCTGTCTCTAAATCGTAAAAATGTGTCAGCCCCATTGAAGACATACTATTGTTGATTACCTCAG
>JAKSLL010000142.1 GCA_024401215.1 Bacteroidaceae bacterium | reverse complement strand
CAGCTTCTTTCCAGGCTGACGACTCTTACGCAGGTTCTGCTACATTCCTTCGCGTGAAGAAGGCTATCAAGGACGTGTTCGGATGCGACAACGTACTTCCTGTTCACCAGGGTCGTGCAGCTGAGAACATCCTAGCTGAAGCATTCTGCGCTCCTGGCAAGGTGGCTATCATGAATTTCCACTTCACTACAACTAAGGCTCACGCTACTCGTTGTGGTGCTACAGTAGAAGAGCTCGTTCAGCCTAAGGGTCTTATCCCACAGAGCAACGATCCTTTCAAGGGCGACTATGACCTCGAACTCCTCAAGAAGCGCATCGACGAAATTGGCAAGGACAATGTTGCTTACGTTCGCGTAGAAGCTGGTACAAACCTCATCGGTGGCCAGCCAGTATCTCTCGAGAATATGCTCGCTGTTACTGACATCTGCCACGACAAGGGTGTTCTCTCTGTGCTTGATGCTTCTCTCCTACAGGACAACATCTACTTCATGAAGACTCGTGAGCCACGTTGCAAGTACATGGAAGTTGGCGAAATCTACAAGCTCCTCGCTGACCGTTTCGACCTCATCTACTTCTCTGCTCGTAAGCTTTCTTTCTCTAAGGGTGGTATCATCTGCTCTAAGGACGAGAAGTGGACAAAGCAGCTCATGACATTCATCCCTCTCTACGAAGGCTTCCTCACTTACGGTGGTATCGACGTACGTACAATGGAGTCAATGGCAGTAGGTCTCTACGAGTCTCTCGATATGGATTACATATCTCACGGTCCTGAGTTCATCAACTACCTCGCTAAGGAACTCGACGCTTACGGTGTGCCTGTGATCCTTCCTCCAGGCGGTCTTGGATGCCACTTGAACGCAGGTGCTTTCGTTCCTGAAATGCCTCACAACCAGTATCCTGCAGCTGCTGTTGGTGCTGCTCTCTACATCGCCGGTGGTATCCGTGGTATGGAGCGTGGTACAGTTTCTGAGCAGCGCGAGCCAGACGGCACAGAGCGTTACGCAGAACTCGAGCTTCAGCGTCTTGCTGTTCCACGTCGTGTTTACACTCTCTCACAGCTCAAGTATGTTGCCGACCGCGTTAAGTGGCTTTGGGACAACCGCTCTCTCATCGGTGGTCTTGAGTGGACAGAAGAGCCAGAAGTGCTCCGCTTCTTCTTCGGCCGCATGAAGGAAATTGGTTACTGGCAGGAGGAACTTGCTGAGAAATTCCGTAAGGACTTCGGCGACAGTTTGTAATCAGGTTTCACACACATTACATATAAAAAGCAGTTTGTACCCGCAGCAGGTACAAACTGCTTTTTATATGTGACAAAATCTTGTCATCAAAAGATAATTTGGCAATATTACCCTTCTCTTTTTATCTGAAACTTTATTGACACAGTATTCACCACCATTTAGATAGCTTCATCAGCCAATTTAGCTTCTACAAATATCTCCTGAAAACTTTTTTAGCCATCAGTCAATATTTTTATCTTATAAATCATCTCGTTTGCCATCTTTTTTGCATATTTGCATCGTAATTAAAAAGTTCTCTACGATGGTTAAATACTTCTTCATTTGGATAGTTCTTATTGTTTTTTTCTATTTCTTCAATCGCTGGGCGAACAAGGAGACCGCTCGACGTCGCCAAAAAGAAGCAAAGTCCAAGGAATCCACCATCATTCACATCACCATCGAGACTGTTAAGAAGGAACAATCTTAACAATGTTCACACTATGCATGATATTTTTGTTTTTCTTTTTATATACCTTTTTATTCCAATCTTTGCTTATTTTTATTGGCAAGGATTGAAAAATATGTTCCACTCTGATTTAGAGAAAGAAAGAAGGAGAAAAGAGTCAGAAAAGAAGTGGAAAAAAATGAATAAGAAAACGAAAGAAACAGAAACGGAGACAAAATGTAATAATAATCCCAAATAGGATTTCAATACAAAATCGCAAACAATTATTCACTACAAAAAAGGCTGCAAGCAGTACATCTACCACTCACAGCCTTAATATGATTTTGTATATAATCTACAATATGACGAGATTAAAAAGCATCACTATGATGCATCAAAGAGTCAATTACTCATTTGTTCTCTTCAAGAGTTTGTCAACCATAATATTAACATCCTCAATATTCACGCCATTCTTGCCGTCAACATCTGCTATTCCATCAACATTTGGAGCACGTCCATTGATGATTTCTATGACATTTGCAAGGTCAACAACATCAACAATCTCACTATCAGCCTGAATATTTGTTTCATCATCTAATGAAGCAAAACGCACTTTAGCACCAGCTGGGACATTGTTAAGCACAAGATAAGCCTTATGAACTGGCATTGTGAGAGTTGTTGACTTATCTACATAGCGGAACAAACCTTTCTGCATGACATAGACAGACATAGCGTCTGAACCCGTAAGTTGCTGTGCCTTCACAGTCACACCATGCATCACATTCTTACCACCATAATTCTGGAGATTGTCGTCATTGCGATCACTTATACAGTAATAGAAATCGCTTGTAGCTTCACCATCCATGCACTTTATGAGAGCGCCTGTATTCTTTGGTATGTATGCGCCATCCTTACCGAATTTTCCGCAATAGATACTCTCCATACGAATGACATACTCTGACTCTCCATAGTCGCCTGTTCCACTTGTCACATTATCACTCAAAGCAGCTGTGAAAGCAAGAACCTTGTTGCCATTGGCTTTAGCGCAGTCAGAAAAATCGACATCAAACTCACGTGAGAATGTTCCATACTGTGTTTTAATCTGAGAGTCCTTAATCTTATAGTCAATCATATCCTTATATGCAGCCCAGTCTTCACAGCATTTATCATAAACTGATTTACGAACATAAACCTTGCTTTTGCTGTCGAACTCCATATACTGAGTATCAGGCACATAATTTTTTCCACTTTTTACCAAAGGCAAGTCATCTGGCGTAATTTCGAATCGTGTTGTAGCAAGAAGCTGAGTTGTTGGCTCCCCCTGCACGAAGAATATACTATTTATCGTCTGTGTTTTATTCTGTCTGAACGCCCTTGCACCAACATACTCCACATTGTTGAACATCACTACTTCCTGAATTGAAGCAGGAGCATTCTGGCAGGCATAATCACCAAAAAGCGCAACATTATATTCCTTATTATTAGAAGCATTCTTTGCTGTCGCTGGGACAACATAAGTGTTCACATCGTCTTGAACATCTACCAGATCAACCATCTCATCGTTCAAAGCAATAAACTCGCTACCGCCATTTTTGAATGATGGAGTGATGCTCTTGAATTTCTTAAACACAGCATCATTTCTATATGTATCGTACAGATTCATACGCACATTCACATCTATGTTGCCTATCACATCAGCATCAAAAGAATTCTGATTCTTCTTGTCATTAATAGTAACTGCGTTTTCACACAAGAAAGTGATTGTTTTGAGAGCAGAACACAAACCAAACGAACGCTTGCCTATGCTTGTAACCTTGTTTGGAATAACAATGTTTGTAAGATTCTCACAGCCATAGAATGCATTATCACCAATTGCTGTGATTGAAGGAGGCAGCAATGTGTAGTTGTCACCAGCCTTTCCAGGAGGGAAAAGTATAAGCTTTGTCTTTTTCTTATCAAGAAGATAACCACCTACTGATGAATATTTTGTATTAGCCTTATCTACAATAATCTCTGTCAAAGTCGCACAATATTTAAATGCCTCAGGGCTGATTTTTGTTGTTGCAGCAGGAATCACGACAGTCTTCAATCCTTCACAATTCATGAAAGCTTCCGCATCGATAGTTGTAACGGTAGAAGGGAGAACGATTGTCTCCAATCCACTATCAGCGAAAGCGTTTGCCGAGATTGTTACCATTGCGTTATTGTTCGCCATATTAACATCCTTCAGCTGCGTGCATCCATAGAAAGCACTTGCACCGATTGTCGTAGTAGTAGGCGGCAACACCAACTCCTCTAGATTCACACAATTAGAGAAAGCTCGTGAGCCGACTGTAGTGAAATTTGGAGCAGAGCCTTCAAACACAAAACTCTTAAGCGACTTAAGCTCTGCGAAAGCGCTGTTATCTATAGAAACTAACTGAGATCCATCTGGCACTGTGATAGATTCTAATGAGTTACACTCGGTGAATGAACCAAGTTTAGTGATACCAGGACAAAGAGTCACGACTTTCAAACTTCCGCAGTTGCGAAGTCCTTGCAATGTTGCCAATTTTGTTGACTCTGAAAAATCGCATTCCACCAACTTTGAATAGTAAAAAGCACTGCTTGTCATTGTTGTCAAAGTTGAATTAGACACAAACTTACTGAAACTTGAATACTCGAAAGCATAAGGACTCAACGTCTCAACACCTTCTGGCAAAATATATGTCTCACCTTTGAAACGGCCTGGAGGACATGCCACAACAGTCTTTCCGTCTTTGCTTATTAGCACACCATCCACAAGGTCAAAATTGACATGTTGAACATTTGCTTTCTGCTGTTCCGACATGTTAGGATTATTATCATCATCCCTAAACACGAAAGTCGTAAGATTACCACCATTTTGTGAGTTGGAATATTCCTTCACATAATCTGTAAATACAACCTTCTGAAGGTTATTGAAACGGAAAGCATTGTCTGCCACAGTCTCCACCCTGTTGAGGTCTATCTCCGTGAACTTTGTTGATTCGCAACTTAGACTGCCCAATTTCACACATTGATCCCAGACAACAAACTTCGTGTCAGCCTTTCCGTGTGGATAAGCACACAATTCGTAAGTAGGATTGCCATCTTCGTTTAAGATATCATTGCCTTGCCCGTCCTTATTTTTTATATACAAGACACCATCAAAAGTTGCATACTTGTCGTTGTCTTCAATCTCAAATGCTGTAATGTATGACGAACTATGCTCACTTGTTCCAAACTTTTTCAAGTTCTTGCTCAAGTGAATCTTGTTAACAAAGTTCTTCTCATAGAAAAACAGGTATCCAGAGGTTTCTTCCACGTCATCAGGAAGATAGATAGTGCCATCAGGGTAAATATTTGTTCGTGGAGTGATGTGGTAAATATACTTCTTACCATCAGCAGTTGTCAAGAATCCAGCCTCACCAGCAGGATCGGCAGGCTCTGGCACAAACTTTAAGTATGGATTGCCTTCTGCGATTACAACCTTTCTCAAATTATTGATAATAGAGTTGCTATAGTTGTTTAGTTTGGCTGTCGTTGGCAAATAAATCTCAGTTATCTGGTTGTTAGGATACAGACATGACAACTGCGGAATGCCTTCTGACAAGACAAGTTTATTTGCTGTTTGGGGTATTGAACCCGACCCATACAAATAAACATCAGTAACATCATAAACGACATTCTTATCTTTTGGATCTGGCACTTCGTAAGGCACCGTGACAGTTCCATCAACCACAGCAGTAGCACTTGCAACTACAGCCTGCACAGTATATTTCTTGTTATCTAAAACCTTATAAGTTATACCATTGACGGTAAATTTATCGCCATTGTTATATGCCAACAAAGAAACGCATACCACAAAGCTTAAAATAGAAAATAATATTCTCTTCATATCTGCGTACATGTTTTTCAAGTTATTTAATTCCTTCCCAAAGACTCAGTTTTCCAAAGTCCTTGTTCGGGTTGCCTTCATCCAAAGTAAAATCATCAAAGAAACCACGCTCTTTAGCATCAATATCCCACCCAGGATTGTAACCTCCGCCAACGCCAGGACTAGTAATTGTCATGATTGCGTTTACCTTAATGTGTCTGCAAATAGTCACTGGCTTAAAATAGTCTTTTCGCATCGTTCTGTCTTTTTTACATTTGAGTAGGTGTTATTTAAAATAGCATAATTTCACTTGTTATCTCTGACAATAGAAAACACCCGCTTTATAAAATATTTAACAACTATTAGTAACTTACATAAATTTCAAGGTACAAAGTAACTGAAAAAAAACAAAACAGAAAAACAATTGGCACATAAAATGACATTTTCACACAAATGAGATACATTTAGTAACAAAAGACACAAAACACGTTATGCACAAATTGCAGTCACACTAATTATGTAACACGTGCAACACGCCGTATGTTACGCGCGTTACATGCGGTATGTTACACGCGTTACACACGGCATGTGACAGCTGTTACATCCCGTATATTCAAAATGTGGAGTTAAAGAGGAGTTATCGCTTCGCTCGGAGTTAAAGAGACTTTTGCCATATACAGACAT
>JAKSLL010000141.1 GCA_024401215.1 Bacteroidaceae bacterium | reverse complement strand
ACATCCTACATTTAGAACAATTTCTATAATCGCCTACAAAGGTAAGAGTTTCGCATGTTAATTTTTTAGATTTTCATTCAGATTTTCTTTAGCATTCGAGCGAAGCGATCCTTCAAAAGAGCCTTCTTGAAGCGAGGTGTTCGAGCGCATATTGGTAAGGATTATATTTAAAGATTTTTATCTTTAAGTAAGTAATCAAAATTATTTTTATATTTATCAAGAATTTAGAGAAAATAGAGATTTCATCTTTCAGTTTGTAGCAAACTGTTCTTTTTGATTCAGAATTAAATCGTTACGATTGGAATTAAGAGAAGCCATCCGGATGGCATTTCTCTCATTCTCTTCATTCTTGATTATAAAAAATAATTTTGATCAGACACTTACTAAAATCCTAATAAACATATTGAAATCAATAACATGTGAGCTTACGTGAGTTGAATTAACTATGAAATCCAAAGTATATAAGCCAATGATACACAGCTGATTGTAATCCAAAGGAGAATACCTTGGATGAGTGGACGAATGCCTACAGCTTTGAGCGTCTTGCGTGTCAATCCAGCTCCGATGAAGAAGAGTGACAACGTGATGAGGTGCTTGGCAAGTTGATTGACAGCACCACTTATTCCTGAACCGATAGTTGCTGCGTTATCACCAATAAGCGATGCATTAGACAGTAGATAGGTGTTTACAAGAATAGCTACGATGAACCAGATTATGAAAAGAGGAATTGTTTGATACCATGGTTTCCCTCCTTTTTCGCTTCCTTTATTGCTGCGCATAATGAATGGAGTAATAAGCACCAATGCGACAATCCACAGAGCACGGGTAAGCTTGATGGTCGTGGCAACTTCCAGTGCTGAAACACCTTCACTCACCATCATCTCTGGATGCATTGCATCGTAAGCCGATCCTGCTCCAACTACCGAACTTGTATCATGAATGGCAATGGCTGCCCACATGCCAAATTCCTTCATCGTCATGCCGATGGCATCACCGATGTAAGGAAAGATGAAGAGGGCAATGGCATTTAACACGAAAACCACTCCAAGAGCCACGGACATTGATTCTGCCTTAGCCTTGATTGTTGGACCGACAGCAGCAATGGCAGAACCGCCGCAGATGGCTGTACCCGAAGAGATAAGGTAGCTTGTTTCACTGTCAATCTTCAGCAGTTTCCTGCCTATCAGCCAACCGATGGCAAGTGTTCCGAATACGCTGACGATGGTGAAAACCATACCTTCCTTGCCCGATGCAAGTGCTTGATTGATATTCATTCCGAAACCAAGTCCTATGACGGAGTATTGCAGCATTTTCTTAGACATCATCTTGGTGAACTTCTCGAAAGTTGCTCCAAACGTAAGGGCAAACACAATGCCCAATAGCAGAGCTACAGGCGAAGACACCCAGCGCGTCATCCAGTCCATAGCACCCAAGTCAATGCCGAATTGCTTTGTAACAAAAGCAGCAAGAAGCGAGATACTTAATGCTGCGACAATTAAGATGTAGATTACTTTTTTGTACATGTCACTTTGATGATTTTATGGTATAACGACTACAAATTTACTACTTCTTTTTTGAAAATCCTCATGAAGTGCGTTAAAAGTTTGTTGTTCTGCAAAGAATGAGAATAGATGTTCGATTCGAGGTTATTATTGGGCATCGTACATGATTGATGGAGAGGAATGGAATGGTTATGAAATGGAATTGGTTTTGAGATGAATGAGGCTATTGTTATGAGACATTACCATTCAAAATACCTCACATAGAGATTGCAGATGTTTGTCACAGTTCGATGTACAACAAGTCAGATTTGTGCAAGAGGGCATAGTCTCTTTTTTCCTCTGCCTCCCAAGCTTCTTGTTCCCTTTGTTCTTTGCTCTTGACAAAGGTGTGGATTTTGGTTTTTGTTAAAGTACAAGTCGAATAATTTTGACCAGATACTTATGTTAAAATTGTCATTCTTTCTTCCCAAATTTCGGTTGAATTTGGTTGAATCTTTGTTTTAAAAGTAGCATGACTGAATAGTTACCATCTGTTATTTGTATCGATACAATCTGAAGTGCTGAATGTCATACTGCCCGACAGGGATACGCACATGGCGACCTTGGTGTGTCTGGTCACCATTGAGATGACGCTTGATAAGCATCTTTCCATTTTCAACCTTTACCGACTCGCACTTTGCAAGTCCGATTCTTGTATCGCCTTGCTGCCATGTTTCTCCTGCTTTGGCATCGGCGTAGGTAATGACAACTCCGCTTCCGATGGCGAGATAATCCTCCTTGCCAAGGCGGAGGATGATGCAGGCAGCTTCTGGCCATTCGGCATCCTTTGCCCCTGGTTCCCAGCCGAGAGAGTAGCTGTGCTTTATAGTGAGTCGAATGCCGTCAGGAGAGATGATGTCTGCTTCACGTTGCTCATTGTCGAGCAGTACGGCATCCATGTTGTTGGTTCCTTGCCGATCAAGAATCAAAGGCTCTGCCTGGCGAAGGAGCTGATAAGATGCAGCAAGCGGGGATAGGGTAGAGCTGCCTGCCGAAAAGGCGTTGAGTTGGTCGTCCTGCGAGAGATCCATGCCACTCATATCGTTACCCTTTGTGTCTGCATGGAGCGGATAATCCTCGATGCTGAACGGACAGAAGCCCATGGCTCCATGATGACCGAAAGCATAGAGTGCATACATGGCATCCTTATCTTCCAAGCGTATTTCTGGGACGAAAAGCGGATTGTTTGGCAGATGATACTTCGAAAGCCATGACTTTATTCCCTTGTCATAGATGTCAACTCCAAGCACATCGATGGAGGGCGCTCCGCAATGCCAGAGGTCAATAAGATGAGCCAAAGGACCACCTGATGGATATTGACCCGGCTTACGGTCACGACTGTTGAGCGCCACATTGACATACATCGGTAGGTCGTAGATGGCACGTCCAGCCTTGGCAATCTGTTCGACGTAAGTAGCGTAAGTCCATGTCTGGAATATTTCTTCGGTGTAGATGTCATCTCCAAAGAGTTGTTGCCAAGACCCATCCCTGCCATTTCCCTGCGGGATGAAATGAAGCTTCTCCTTTAGGTAAGGATGCAGCGACTTCTGGTTCTTCTTCAGATAGTCGGTCAACTGCTGTGGTACAGCACTCTGATAGAGCTTTGTGGCATCGTCAGAATAGTCGCGAGGAACTTCAATCATGCCTATCTCATTCTCCACTTGAATCATGATGACCGTCTGTTCAATGGCGTCATTATCACGCAGATGCTCCATAATCTTGCAGAAGACTCTCTTGTCGGCTTCTAATACATTCTTGCTTAGTGAAGATGCCTCCTCGACAGGTTTGCCTTCTGGTGTATGAGCTCGAGGGAAACGCTTCGTGTTGCGCTTGAACCACTCTGGCGCGTAGCAACTCATCGAGTTTTTCCATGCTCCGAACCACAGCAGAACAACCTTCAACTCATTTCTGCGTGCTTCAGTCAGTATCACATCGAGCGAACTCATGTCGAACAGTCCTTCCTCGGGTTCTATCAGTTCCCAAGACACAGGAGCCAGCACGGTATTGAGCCCCATCTTGTGCAGATGAGTGAATGTGCGTTTTACGTCCTCGGGCGTGGATGCCGAAGAATTGCCCAACTCTCCACCAATCATCAGCATTGGTTTGTCATTGGCAATGATTCTTGCCGTACTGTTGTCTCGTTGCTCCAATCGTGGCTGAGCATTAACGGACAGAGACAATATGCTTGCTATTAAGACAATACAGAATGTTTTCATTATTATAATTCTTTATACATGATTGATGGAGAGGAATGGAATGGTTATGAAATGGAATTGGTTTTGAGATGAATGAGGCTATTGTTATGACACATAACCATTCAAAATACCTCGCATAGAGATTGCAGATGTCTGTCAAAGTTCGATGTACTCTTTGGGCTTGAAGTTATCCTCAAACGTCCACACATGCGCTTTGCCATGCTTCATGGTGAAAACCTGCAGGAAGTTGACTACCGCTTCCTCTCCCTGTTCGTCAGCCCATTTCCGCAAAAAAGCTCGGCTTGGGTGGTTTATGATTTCGCGTTTGAGTTCAATGTCGTTGGTCAATTCAAACTCACCTTCTATGCGTATCTGATACTTGCCGCACGCAAAGCATACCTCACTTTTTGGATTGTTCACCAGCTGATGAAAGAGAGGTTTGAACTCTCCTGTGTGGAAGATGATGCCATTCTCATCGGCACGGAAAAGGAGGATGCCACGCACATGAGGCTGGTCATTCTCACAGGTTGCTACATACATCACAGGATGCTGCATCCCGTTGATGAGTTCAAAGATTTCATTTTTAGTCATATATTCAAATTGTTATACTATTTAGTTTGCCATTGACTTGGAAGATTTATTGCCCTTGTCATCTTTTGTCTGCAAAGATATATAAAATCATTAGAGTACGCAACTTGTAGATTGTATTTGTGCTGAAATTTAGTACCTCAAGCCCCCAATGATGAGACAACATCTGAATTGCCGAATCACATAAATATAAAGATGTTGCATCTTGTGATACGCCCCATTATGAGAACGTACCGTTTGAGATTCCAGACATTAGAACATACCTTAACCAAGATGAATCAGCAATAACTTTGATAAGACCAATGTGTCTTTGGAAACAAAATTCTCGTTCTGTTTCAACAGGAATAACTATACCATATGAACCTGTAACCGTAAAAAGCAAATCGCCTTTTGATGCTTTCCGACTATCTGGGAGAGAACAAAAATAAGATTCTTCAACGAAACGAGATTTGTCGAAGCAAATTTTACCAGTGTTTACATCAGAGATGACTAAAAATGGAACACCTTCATTCGCTTGTGGCGGTGGTTGATGGTCACCATCTGTTACTCCAAATACGTAATCATCCATTTTTACCCAGCACCATCCTTCTGGCACCTCAAACGGTACGTTCTCATAATGGGGCGTATCGGAAGTAGCAGACTTCTTGGAACGCTTGATTTTGCCTTCGGCTATCAGACGTTCTTTCTCTGCACGGATGCGCTCTAACAATACGCTTGTTGGCTCATCGTTAGGGTCTTGTGGTACGAGCTTACCATGTATAGCAAGGTCGAGTATCTTTTGACGTAATTTCTTTGTGTCCATTTCACAGTTCGTCCTTTGAGTTTAATCTTCTGTTGAGCGAATCTTCTATCTCGGCAATTGTAGGTATCGTGCCTTCAACATTCGTAGGATATAATCGTTGAAGATCGTATTCGGAAATGGCTATCGGTTGATTGCTTCCTTCCAATGCGTACTGAGCCAGAGTGTTGTTCTTCGACTGACAAATAAGGATTCCTATGGTTGGATTGTCACGGCCTTCCTTACGTAGCAAATGGTTTGCCGCAACAACATATCCTTGAAGTTGACCGACATCCTGAAAGTCAAATTCGCCAATCTTTACCTCAATGACAACATAGCACGAAAGTTGAAGATTATAAAACAGCAAGTCGATAAATTTCTCCTTGACATCTATCTGCAATCTGTATTCTTTTCCGACATAAGCGAAGCCCGTTCCCAATTCCAAAAGGAACTGGGTGACGTTGTTAAGCAACGCATCTTTTAAGGCTCGTTCGTTGTGCTTGCCCGTTACACCTGTAAATGCGAAACAATACGGGTCGCGAGTGAGTTCTTGCGCCAAATCGCTTGATGTTTCAGGTAGCATATTCTTGAAATTAGTTAAGGCTTTGCCCTCTCTTTCATATAAATCAGTAGAAAGGAAGTTCAGCAGTACGTCTCGACTCCATCCTTCGTCCAATGTTTTCCGAACGAAGAAAAGAGCAGCATCAGGATTGTCCTTATGCCTGTCAATAATACGTGATATATGTCCCCAAGGAATAGCGAAAATATCCACTCCCAATTGCTCAACAAGTTGTTGAGTAATTAGGTCATTGTCAATATTGTCTATTTGCTCCACAAGTTGTGGAGTAATTTCTGCCATAGGGAAAAGAAGATAGAAGTTCTTCATATACAGCAGATTCGTCTCAGAAAAGCATGTGGCATCTGGCAGTTGTGCTTTTAGGTCGCGACTCAGATTCTTCATCAGTTTGCTTCCCCATTTAGCTTCTGCGTGAAGCGTCACTATGTCACGACCAAGACTCCAGTAGAAACAAAGAACCTCACGATTGACTTTCATAGCCGCTTTTATCTGGCTACGGTGGTAACGTTTGCTCAGTTGACTTACCCACTGAATATATGAATTGTCTGAAATTGTTATCTGATCCATGTTGTTCCCTTTTGTTATTCATCGATACCTGCCATAAGTTCCTTTAGCTTCTGAACAGCAGTTATGATGTTGTTACTCTTCTCCTCCATGGTAGAGATAAGTT
>JAKSLL010000140.1 GCA_024401215.1 Bacteroidaceae bacterium | reverse complement strand
CAGCGTACTGAGCAACGTTACCAGCACCTGAGATGAGAACCTTCTTGCCTGCAACCTCTTCGCCCTTAGTCTTAAGCATAGCGCGGAGGAAATATACAGTACCATAACCTGTAGCTTCAGGACGGATGAGTGAACCACCGAATGAAAGTCCCTTACCTGTGAGGACACCTTCGAACTGACGGCAGTACTTCTTGTAAGCACCGAACATGTAACCTACCTCACGGCCACCTACGCCGATGTCACCAGCAGGAACGTCGCAGTCAGCACCAATGTGACGATAGAGCTCGAGCATGAATGCCTGGCAGAAACGCATAACCTCAGCGCTTGACTTGCCACGTGGAGAGAAGTCTGAACCACCCTTAGCACCACCCATAGCGAGTGTAGTGAGTGAGTTCTTGAAAGTCTGCTCGAATGCGAGGAACTTGAGGATACCAAGGTTTACAGAGCTGTGGAAACGGATACCTCCCTTGTAAGGGCCGATAGCGTTGTTGTGCTGTACACGGTAACCCATGTTTGTCTGGATGTTGCCCTTGTCGTCCATCCAAGTTACGCGGAACTGATAAACGCGCTCTGGGATACAAAGACGCTCGATAAGGTTAACCTTATCAAACTCTGGGTGCTTGTTATACTCTTCCTCGATTGTGCCGAGAACTTCTTCTACTGCCTGGTGATACTCAGGCTCATTTGGAAAACGTCTTTTGAGGTCTTCCAACACTTTTTTTGCGTCCATGTGGATTTTGTTTTAATTATTATTGTTGTTAATTAATTTCTTTTCAGAATTATCAAAATGTCACCATCTGAATCATTCGCATTTCCAGAAGAAAATCGCAAAATCAATAAGTATGAAGAACATTTTGCACAAGGTTTAAACTTACGTTTTGCGCCCAAACGAACCTTGCGTTTTGATTTCGAATGCAAAGATATACATTTTTCCGTTAACATCACAAATTATCTTGCAAAAAAACACCATTTTCATCGAAAAAGTTTCATTTTAACTCAAATTTGTTCATCTTTGTGGAAAAGTCACATTTTTTTAAGCCACTTTTAATGATTTACATTGTCAAAATGTTGCTTCAAAATAGGCTTTTGGTGACAAAATGAATCTAAAACAACGAATATCGTGGAAACAAGGAACACGCTTAAGGCATTGCGAAGCCACATTATTTATATAAAAAGGTGGTGAAAAATTATTCGACCAGTTAAAGTGTAAACAAAAACATAAATCCACCCCTATTGTCATCTATCTCCAAGTGGTGCGCACCACTTGGAGATGACAATTGGCAATAAACAAGAAATAAACACCATTCGGAAATAGCATGTTTAATGAGACTGCTGTTTATCGCCTGCTTATCGCCTTTGGCTTTATGCAAACCCGATAGGGTGAAGGGCTACCCCAAAACCGTGACATCCTCATACCTGTCAAAACCGAGGGAAATGTCTGCTCCACAATGCTGGAAGATTTTCAGAAGACGCTCCTGCTCGTCGGGCGAAATAGCTCGTTTGCCATTCTTTGAACGAGAGTATGTTGGCTGACTTCCGAAGAAACCATAGCCGTCGAAATTTTTCACCTTACCTAACGGAATGGTATTTAGCATCTTGACAAAACCGAAAGCCAGGCGTTCTGTCTTCTCTACAAGCAAATGAGGACATCCGTTCTCATCCGGAGAGATGAAACGTGTGTTGAGCAATTCGTACGACTCGAGTTCCTGAGTTTTCGAATAATTGGCGTGGCGAACACAAATGCCACTCTTTTTACACGCTGTCAATGGACAGCAAACAGAATGTGAAATCATAGCTTAATAATTGTTTTAATCGAAGTTAATAATTTGTTTTTTATTCACTTAGCACGAATGCTGCCATTCAGTTAGCGTGAATGACATTATGCACGCAGCATGAATGACACCATGCACCTGAACAGAATAACCGCATTCACTTAGCATAAACCCCTTGCCATATAAGAACAGAGCTTTGAATCGCTCTAAGGAAAAGAATTTAGCGGCAAACTCGTCACTCGTCACAAAACACCTTTAATAATGTGATAATCAGAAACGTATAAGTGTGATGAGTGCCTTTTGACTCATCACACACTCGTCACACTCGTATTGTGCAGATAATCACAAACTTAAGCAATGCATGTGACGAGTGATGAGTGATTTTAATTTCCACGCAGATTAAGTTGCAATGCCCACAAGATGATAAAGGGCTCCATTTCTTGTATGTTTCGACACACATCCAAGATACTTCAACGTCTGTCCCACGCGAATATTGGTTGCATTTCCAGTCTTTAAGGATGGATAAGCCTTTGTCACAGCCTTGCACACATCCTTGCAACTGAGCCATTCGCCTTCCTCGTTCTCTCGAGGCAGACGGAAGCAATGAAGAAGCATGCTCTCCATGTCGTCGGAACGGAAGTATGGAAGATTGGCATGCTGCATTCGCTCCACCTGATCGTTGCCGAACCAATAAGGAGCCTTGTCCACATTTATCTCGTGCAATAGCTGGGCATACAACTGAGAGTAATTGATAGGAGACATGTTGTCAATAATCTGTCCCTTCTTCACTTTCAAGCAGATGTAGCGGCGACTTCCCGTAGGGTCGCAAAGCGGATGCTCGTCGTTGGTTGTCGCAAGGAAACTCGCATAGCGGCGGCGATCCTCCTGTGCCTTACCGAAGATTGGGCGACCGTTCACCTTCACCTTCGAGAGCGTCTGCTTCAGCTTGCCCTGCTGAGCCGTTCCCATGTTGGCAAACTCGTCAATGTTGACAAGCAGATTGTTGGTGAGCGCCATCTCGCTGTCAAACTTATTGCCGAAATTGATGTGATCCATGAAGTAGCAGCGCAGATGCTCTGGCAGCAAGCGGACAGCGAAGGTGCTCTTGCCGCACCCCTGTTCACCAATCAAGATTGGCACGCACTCATTTCCGTGCAGCATGTCCATGCCCAGCCAGTGTGCCACAGCAGAACGCATCCATGTGGCACACCACGAGAGCTGTTCGCTGGTAATGCCGGGAATGCGGCTGAACAAACCTGCCACATGATTATTTCCGTCCCACTCAGGCAGACTGTCAAGAAACTCATGAACAGGATCATACACCTCAACAGCATCGGAGTTTATATACTCCTCAATGTTCTGTCGCGGAGACTTATCACCACCAACTCCCTCCTTCTTTGCATGTCGTACAATGGAGTTGACAGCCTCTGCCGTCACCACCTTCCATTCACTCTTCATGTCCTTCGCCTCCTCCACATTATTAATATGTGAAGTGCTTGCCAGACACATTGCCATTTCCGTCTTGCCATTAAGCACGTTGCGTCGAAACATGTAGTTCTCACTAAGGAAAGCCTCCACCTCGTAGATGGCTCCCTGCATCTCGGTCATCATCACAGATGCCTCGATAATTGTCTTTGAATTGTTTTGAATCATAATATAGTTTTTAGTGTTAAACATTGATGCTGCAAAGGTACAATGCACAAACACCACCTCCACAATTTCCCCCGCAGGTGTCAATGAGAAAGAAATGAAACAGGGAAAAGAAAATGTGGAACAGGGAAAAGAGGAGGGAAAATAATGTGGAACAGAGCATATTCCATTATAACAAGGATTTTGAGAGGAATGGGATCATGTGGCAATATAGCAAAAAGGCAATCAACGGATTTTGCTCCGATGATTGCCTTCTATTTTGCAATTTAACGATTTATTCTAATACATACTGTTCACTTATGAACTCTTTCACATTTATAATATTTCTATCCACGATTCGTCGAATCCCATATTTTCCAAAGCCGCTTCCTGCGTCAAAAGCGGTGGACGCCTAACACGGAATTTGATTGCATCATCAGGCACAACAGAATGTATCGTGAATTGGGACCCATGAGGTTGCCAAGTGAAACACTTTTCACCTGTACGTTTATGAAAGCCTTCAAAATTACCACGTTCATTCTCTCTCCATTCGTAATCGCTGATACGGAAATGCTCAAGATACTCCTCATACATAACGAATTCCGTAAGATCATAGCTTCGTATCAAGACATTTACACGAATTCGAGGATGATGCGCCTGAGCAATGTCAACACGACCATTCCAAATGCCAAGAACAGCATCTCCTGTTTTCTGGACATCATCATGAGGGTCTTCTATACCATAGGAGAAGTCAGGTGAATTACGTCCACTTATAAGACGAACATTTACAGATGAGAAAGGACTGTTCGCTTTAACGGTCTTTGCTGACCACGCTGTTGTATCTGTGGCTAAATCCGTAATGCCAACAGGCTTAGCATAATGAACTCCATTTACTGCATCTGCAAGAATATCACCCCAATCATCGCCAGTAAGATCCTTGCGACCAGTATGAGCACGATAAACAATGCCAGCTGCAATCTTTGTAATAATCTGTTGTGGAACCTGTCCAAGCGGATACAATTCTGTAATGAGATTGCGAGAGTCTCTTAATCGTGGTTGTTTCATATTAATTGGACTATTTTATTAGCAACGGCTCTTATCATAGGAACAGCAACCGAATTGCCTGTTTGTTTGCGAATTTCCGTATGTGATACTACAATGTTGTATTTGTCAGGAAATCCTTGCAACCTCAACAATTCTCTTGATGAAGGACGACGATATCCATTTACAAGAAGATAGTTGTATGAAGCCCCCGTACGCAGAGCGCATGCGTAAGGCAATACAGAGATATTACCACTTTTGTTTTCATGCCATATCGACGGATAAAACACCTCTTTCCCTTCCACTTTCCTCTGACGCTTTATTTGAATTTCTTCAGAAGCAATTAATGAAGTTTCTATATTTTCTTCTGGTTCAAGAATATTATTCAAATTGTAAGGAGTCTTTTCAAAATCAAAATTAAATTTATCCGAAGCGTCTTTATCCATAAATCCAACTATGATTACTCGTTCACGTTTCTGTGGCAAGCCAAAGTCTAAAGCATTCAATATTTTCCATTTTACATAGTAGCCGAGGTTGTCCAAGGTTTCCAATATGACCTTAAACGTTTTACCGCCATCATGTGATACGAGTTGCTTCACATTTTCAAGCAGAATTGCTTTAGGGTGATGGTAATCAAGAATTCTAGCAACTTCAAAAAACATTGTACCACGAGTATCATCAAATCCCTTCATTTTTCCCATGATAGAAAATGCTTGACAAGGGAACCCTGCAAGCAAAACGTCGTGGTGAGGAATGAAATCTGCTTTTATCTTAGTAATATCCCCAAAAGGGATTTCGCCAAAATTACTTGTATATGTTGTTTGCGCTGCTTTATCCCATTCTGACGAGAAAACACACTTACCATCTAATTCTCCAAAGGGGATGCGAATCCCGCCAATACCCGCAAAAAGATCAATAAAAGTAAACTTTGGCTCCTTTGGAGCAGGAAATGGCACATCAAACAAATCGTGGAAAAGATCAAGTTGAACAGCATTCTCGCATACCTTGCTCGTATATTCATCGTCATATTCTGGATGAATAGACGAAACATAATCTCGCAAGTATTCAATGGCAATTGCTCGTTCCTTCTCTTTCAGCAAATCAGTATTATGAAGGAAATGTGAAATCATGGCCATTCGATTGTAGTTTGATTCTTCACCGTACACCTTGATTTCAATTTCTTTCCCTTCCACTATTGCTCTATTAGTTTTTTCAGGATAATTGAGAAGATTGAATAATTTATCTTTTGCCAACATTGCATTTATAAAAATTTCAAATGTATTTATGCTTCATTCTCATCAGGAGCGTTAATCCATTTTACATTGCAAATGTAATTCAAATAATCGAGATTGACAAATGAACAATCAAAATTTTTCAACTATGTTGCAGTATTTTTAACCTCAGTTATTTTTTGACAAGTACTATAGCTTTGTTGCACTATACTTAGAAGATGTACAGAGTTGTTATGACAACCTTGACAACATTCTTATAGTGCTTGTGCCTGCCCATCACCTTCGCTCCATGCGCATTATTGGTAATTCAGCTTTCGCAAGTATGCAACTTGCTCGTTTTGAGGAGTTAAAGTGGAGTTAAAGAGGAGTTATCGCTTCGCTCGGAGTTAAAGAGACGTTTGCCATGTCAGACATTTGTCACTTTAACTACCCTTTAACTTCTCTTTAACTACCCTTTAACTACACAATAAGTGGAGCGAAACTTGTATTGGTAAGAGTATTGACTTAACCTCGACACTATCATGAAAACAAAATCCACCCTATTCTTTTGATTTTATTGTATTTTCCTTTGTTCTTTTCAATCATTCGTATTACATTTGCAATACAAAATGCGACTTATCCTTCGTAATTTTGTTAAATTTAAGTAGGTGATCAAAATTAGTTTTATAATAGATATACTCTATTTTGATG
>JAKSLL010000014.1 GCA_024401215.1 Bacteroidaceae bacterium | reverse complement strand
GTTTCCCATCCTTTGAAACTCTATTTTGATTGATTATTTTATTTGTTATCAAGAACCGTCAGCTCGGCGTAGCCAATTCAGAGAAATTCTTAATTGAGAGTATATCATTATTGAATGAATTAGGAATGTAGAGAATTGCTACTTGCCGTAGCATGACTCAAGGGGGACGCAAAGCGTCATTTCTAATTTCTATATTATTCAAAATCAACACGTGAGAGAAAATTTCTTATTTGGCTACGCCGAGCTCTTCGAGGTTCTCTACATTGGCTACGCCGAGGCTAAAGGTTCTTGATAAAAGAAATAATAGGGGTGAGAAAGTTGGTTATGAATATGTTCTGTACAGGCTTGATGATTGAGCGACATCAACTGTGACATTTTGAGCGACATAGTCTTTTTATTATTACTGTCCGCTAAACCATAATATACCTTTCTTCATGTTATCATGGTTTTTGTGGTGAAGACAAAGATAACAATTTGGGCTGACTCCACCAAATGGAATCAGCCCTTTATTGTGCGTCTAAGTATTTTTTGTTTAGCGGAAAGTAATAGTTTTGAACATGCAGTATGTAACATCTGTAACATGCCGTGTGTAACGCGTGTAACATACCGCATGTGACACGTGTAACATACGGTGTGTTGCATGTGTTAAAAAAGAGTTGCAGAGTGTATCCGTAAAGGGAAGGGATATTTAAGTAAGATATTCGATGACTGATTTTGTTTTTGAGATTTTACATGAAAGTGCCCTTCTGACTAATTGGCTTACTGGCGCTGTGCGCACAAATTCACGTGAATTTCTGTAGTACCACAAATTTTATTTGACTTGTGAATAATAGTAATACGACGTTGTGCCTTCCTCTGGATCATTCGCATAGCTCTCTGTGATGCGTGTGGGGATGTTGGTGAAGGAAGGAGAATAGTCAATTTCATCTCGTGCAAAAAACTTTATGATCTTGTTCACCCCTGCTGTTTCCTTGGCTGTGTGGCGAAGGTCATAGCAGATTGTGATGGAGGTTTCGTGCTCAAGTGTTAATTGCTCGTTTCTTCTTGTCGTTGTGAACTCATCTGCTCGTATTGGATTGCCATGGCGGTCGTATGTGTATTCTATTCTTTTCCAGGCACGTCCAGAGTGGCACCATTCGGCAGAAGTCATGCGGTTTAGGTCATCATACTCGTAGTAGATGGAGTCGGCGGTTTTGTAATCTCGGCAAAAGATGATGTTGCCTCGCTTGTCACAACGGTCATGGCACACCACTTTCCATTGCTCGCCTGTCTGCACTATCTTGTCGCCTTTCCAAAAGCGAGTGCCTTGATTGACAAGGCATTTGCGAGAGGTGAGAATGCCATGCTTGTTGTACTCGTAGTCGTATCTACGGCAGTCTATCTGTATGCCTTTGTTGGTATATTCGCGACACATCTTTGAGATGAGCTTTCCCTTATCGTCGTACTTGCATTCTATGCTGTCATGGGTGTAATAATTGTTTGTAAATTGCTTGTTTACAATGTTATTCAGGGAGTCATACATGAAAACGGAAACATACTTTTCTTCATCTTCCCATTTTGGTGGCGTAACGATACTGTCAAGACGCATCGTGATTTGCCCAGATGCTGTGAAAGGCAGCATTAGTATGGCTATTATTGCTATTACCTTCATTTCTTTTCCTCCTTTTTAGGCTCTTTCCTTACCATCCAGCCGATGTGGGCTTTCAGTTCGTAGGTGTCTTGATTCTCATCTATGCCGACGAAGCCTGAGTAGAACTTCATAGGTGTTTCACCCATGATGCTGCCTGTTGCGTTCAGTTCCTTGTAGAGAAAATCTGCCGACTTGACGCTGTTGAGCATTTTGTGAGAATTGGTGACCTTTGCAGGAGTGCGGCCTTTGTCGTCGTAAGGGAAAAGGGTGAGGAACCAGCCGTCGAATGTAGTTTGTGTGCCTCCGCTGCAACCCCCGCCACGAAGCTTGTCTATTTCTATCTGCGTCATCATGCAGCGCCAGAACTGATGGTCTGGTTTGCCTTGAGCAGTTTTCACAAATTCTTCAAGGACAGGGCAGAGCTTGTCTGTCCACCACTTGAGGTCGTACTGCTCAAGGGAGCGAGCCTTGTCAAGCACCTTCTGCCAGTCCTCGGGAGTGCCTTTGAGGGTTATGTATGGGATTCCGCATGAAGCATAAAATACTTCGTAACGGAAGTATGGCAACATGGCGTTCATCAGCGTGATCTGCGAAGCTATGCGACTATCCACTGTTGTTGTGGTGAAGTCAGCACACATATTATCAACGATGCCGCCCTTGGTGTTCGCGTTCATCTGAGCCACAAAGCCATCGAAAATTTCAGGCCAGTTGATAGGCTTCAAGTTTGTTGTGTCAACACCTACATCATTCTTTCCAAGCAGAGGATGGGATGTCTCTACCGAAAGGGTTATCTTGCCCTCATGAAAGACAAGCTTATCACGCAACGCCTCTGCATTCTGATTGACATGCTGGGCAAACCCCTGTGAGATGCAGAGCCATACGTCATCGGGAGAAAGTACAAGAGGACGATGCTCTGCGTATGCTTTCATCAGCATGGAAAACATTGCATTGTCGCCAGTGTGGTAAAGCTGAGCATCATCGAAACTTGTTGCCACGATGGTCTTTCGTTCCTTTCTGTCGCCCACTCTCCAATTGGCAATCTGTGCTCCGTCTTGCAAGTTCAGGTGTCCTGTTGGGGCAGGCAGATTCTCGTCCACCACAAATGTGATGGAACCTTCCGACTGTCTTATCACTATGTCTTTCTTGCCTTTAGCAAATACGCTTGCTGCCATGAGGGCAATAAGCAAGGTGAAAACTGTTCTTTTCATATATAGGCTTTTTACATTAAACTCTGTTCTTCAACAATTTGGTTGAAAAGTCAATACTATCTGTGTAGGTGCGCTTTGCGCTGAAAAGAAAAATAGTAAAAATAAATAAAGACATTAAAAATATTGTTTTTTATTTTTACCTCTTTTTACTATTTTTCCTTTATGCACGAAGCGTAAGACGCATCAGAAACTCAATCTTGAAGGAGTTATAACAGAAAGATAGTTGTGAGCGATTTTGCTAATTGGAGTGATGTCGCTCTTGATGCGATGCCACAGCTCATAGTCGGTGAACCTGCCGTTGTTGCGAGTGACGGACACTGCGATGAGGTCGGGAGTGAGCCATGTTATCTTGTGCCATTCCTCTTCAGGGGTATTCTTGACGTTGTGGAAATATGTCTTGCCATCGCTGAAGAAGTCGTAAACTCTGCCTCCAATAGACACCATGTGCTCCGAACTTATAACGAGAATGTCGTATGGCTTGACAGTAGAGTCATCTATGTTCTTGCCAGACTTATTCAATTCCTTCACATACTTCTTCACATCAATGAAATCGTCGAATGTCTCAACAATGTGCCAGCTTCCATAGATAGGAGCGTTCTTGTCCACTTCTGTTGCAGCAGGATTCATAAGTGCATCAAACACAATCTTTCCTTTCTCCGAATAACTATTAGCCACGTAATTCTCCTGGCACCATCCGTTAGCAGGGAAATAAACGTGACCAGGTGTTGTGCTCCACCACTTCAGCGAGAAGTGATCCTTGCTGCTGTTGAAGATGCGAGTTTTTGTAGAGTCGGCACCATCTGGCTCCTCACCAGTATAATTGAATATACTGCTATCATTTCTGCTTAAGCGAAACGCATTTCCCTGCACGCTCATCATCAGTGTGATGCTATCGGTACAAATCTTATACTGGTCGAAAGGTGCGTCAATCTCCTTTCCATTCTTGTCAATCAGCGATGCCATCTTATACACACCGCGAGGGTTCTCTGTCTGTGCCATTGCCGATGCTAAGGTGGTGACAATGCTGAGGATGCTAATAATAATTCTTTTCATAACCAAATATTTTTTTGTGATTAAACTTTCATGCCACAAAGGTACGAACATTAACCACAACAATGCAAGAAAACTGTTTTACAAATAATTTACAATCGATGAAAAGACATGAAAAGGATTTTACAAAAATTTCACAAAAGCACCACAAGTTACTCGCAATCAAGGTGTTATGATTATATAGCACTTTGATGACAAAGCAAAGCTTCCATACGTCTGTTTGTGTGAAATTTAATGGGCTATACAACAAACCAGATAGGTACAGACACAAGTTTCACAAGTTGAAATTGACCTTATTTCTCCTCGAGCAAGTCGGGTCTTCTGGCTTTAGTGCGTGCAAGAGCTTGGTCGTACTCCCACTCCTTTATTTTTGCCTCATGACCAGAAAGGAGTATATCTGGAACTTTCCATGATTCATTAGGATTTGAAATAGGGTGGTACTCGGCAGGGCGTGTGTAGCATGGAGGTTCAAGAAGGTTGTCCTGGAATGAGTCAGACAAAGCACTCTCCACATCCCCTATGACACCTGGAACAACACGAATTATGGCATCTGTCATTATTGCTGCTGCAAGTTCGCCGCCTGTCAGCACATAATCGCCAATTGACACCTCCTTTGTGATGAGATGTTCACGAATGCGATAATCTATTCCTTTGTAATGTCCGCAGATTATGATGATATTCTCCTTGAGACTCAACTCGTTAGCCATCGGCTGGTTGAATGTCTCACCATCGGGAGCAGTAAATATTATTTCATCATAATGTCTTTCTGAAGTCAATTCCGAGATGCAGGCATCAAGAGGCTGGCATTGAATGACCATTCCTGCCTTACCGCCAAATGGGTAGTCATCGACGCGCTTATGCTTGTCGGCGGTATAATCGCGAAGATTATGGACATAAATCTCTGCAAGCCCTTTTTTCTGAGCTCTGCCAAGTATGGATTCTTTTGTGAAAGGTTCGATAAGTTCAGGAAGAACTGTTATTATGTCGATACGCATACTAATAGGTATTTATTTTTTTCACTATAGCCTCAATCTGTCATTTGTATCTTGTTTATCTCTATGAAATAAAGAGAGATGTGTAACAGATGCAAAAAAAGAAATGAGAAAACATCGGTAAAGTTACTGATTTTTTCTCATTTCTTAATATAAATATTATGGAAATATCACATTCTCTTAGAATTCATCCCATGCCTTGATTTCAATGTCATCAAGACTCTTGTTGCAGAATGCCTTAATGAATGCAGATGCAAGTCGAGGGTTAGTGATGAGAGGGATATTAAGGTCGATTGCTGCACGGCGAATCTTATAACCATTAGAGAGCTCGCCAGCAGAAAGGTTCTTAGGAACATTCACAACCATGTCAATCTCCTTATTGCGGAGCATGTCGAGTGCCTGTGGCTGCTTGCCTTCCTCACTTGGCCAATAAACAAGAGTGTTCTCTATGCCATTGTCTGTGAGATACTTGCTTGTACCTCCTGTGGCGTAGAGATTGTAGCCATGAGCCTTGAGTTCCTTTGCTGCGTCGAGCATTTCTGCCTTCTGCTTTCCTGTACCTGTTGAGAGGAGGATGTTCTTCTCTGGAATACGCTGGCCAACAGAAAGCATAGAACTGAGCAATGCTGAAGCTGTATCGTCGCCAATACATCCGACCTCACCTGTTGATGCCATGTCAACACCGAGCACAGGGTCAGCCTTCTGCAAGCGGTTGAATGAGAATTGTGATGCCTTGATACCGACATACTCAATATCAAAGAGATTCTTATGTGGCTTTTCTACAGGAACACCAAGCATAATCTTTGTTGCAAGGTCGATAAGGTTGATTTTTAAAACCTTGCTTACAAATGGGAATGAACGAGACGCACGGAGGTTGGTTTCGATGACAAGGATGTCATTGTCTTTAGCCATGTACTGGCAGTTGAATGGGCCAGAGATGTTGAGCTCCTTAGCAAGAAGCTTGGAGATCTTCTTGATGCGGCGCATAGTTTCCACATAAAGCTTCTGTGGTGGGAACTGCAGAGTTGCGTCGCCAGAGTGTACTCCAGCAAACTCGATATGCTCAGAGATAGCATAAGCGATAATCTCACCGTCCTTTGCAACTGCGTCGAAGTCAATCTCTTTAGCATGCTCAATGAATTTGCTGACAACAACAGGGTGCTTCTTGCTTACATTTGCTGCAAGCTTGAGGAAGCGTTCAAGTTCCTCCTGATTTGAGCAAACATTCATGGCAGCACCTGAGAGCACATACGATGGACGAACAAGCACAGGGAATCCTACTCTGTCAATAAACTGGTTAATGTCCTTCATGCTTGTGAGGGCAGCCCATTCTGGCTGGTCAATACCCAGACGGTCGCACAGCTGAGAGAACTTGTCACGGTCTTCGCAATTGTCAATGCTTTCTGGAGTAGTACCCAAGATAGGAATATTCTCTGCATGCAGACGCATGGCAAGGTTGTTTGGAATCTGTCCACCAGTAGAAACAATGACACCATGTGGAGACTCAAGTTCGATGATGTCAAGCACACGCTCGAATGTCAGTTCATCAAAATACAGACGGTCACACATGTCATAGTCGGTAGATACTGTCTCTGGATTGTAATTGATCATAATAGAGCGGTATCCTTCCTTTCTGATAGTGTTAAGTGCTTGAACTCCACACCAGTCAAACTCTACGCTTGAACCAATTCTATAAGCACCAGAACCAAGTACGATAATAGACTTGCCATCGTTCTCGTATTCGATGTCGTGAGCTATTCCTGAATAAGTAACATACAAGTAGTTTGTCTGTGCAGGATACTCAGCAGCAAGGGTGTCAATCTGCTTGACAACAGGCAAAACGCCCATTTCCTTACGTGCCTGACGCACTTGACTCATTGCGTCTTCGCTGTCAATAACAGCGTCAAGACCTACAGCACGAGCAATCTGGAAATCTGTGAATCCCTGAACTTTTGCAAGGCGCATAAGCTCCTTGTCAACACGTTCGAGAGATCCTTTCTTCTGCAATTCCTTGTATGTGTTAAGGATATTCTGAAGTTTCATCAGGAACCACTTGTCAATCTTAGTGAGTTCATGGATCTGGTCAACGGTATAACCGAGATGGAGAGCCTTCTCGACAACAAGGATGCGCTTGTCTGTTGGCGCTTTGAGCGAACCGTCGATGTCCTCAATCTGAAGTTCCTTATTGCCAACAAATCCGTGCAAGCCCTGTCCTATCATACGAAGACCCTTCTGTATAGCCTCCTCAAAAGTACGGCCTATTGCCATAACCTCGCCCACAGACTTCATAGACGAACCAAGTTCGCGGTCAACACCGCGGAACTTGCCAAGGTCCCAACGAGGGATCTTGCAGACAACATAGTCAAGCGCTGGCTCGAAGAAAGCAGATGTTGTCTTTGTCACAGAATTCTTCAAGTCAAAGAGACCATAGCCAAGTCCAAGCTTTGCTGCAACGAAAGCAAGTGGATAGCCAGTTGCTTTTGAAGCAAGAGCTGATGAACGAGACAAACGGGCATTAACCTCGATGACTCTGTAGTCCTCTGACACAGGATCAAAAGCATACTGCACATTACATTCACCGACAATGCCAATATGACGTATAATCTTAATAGCGAGTGCACGAAGTTTATGGTATTCTGAGTTAGTGAGTGTCTGAGATGGAGCAATAACTATTGACTCGCCTGTATGGATGCCAAGTGGGTCGAAGTTCTCCATATTACATACTGTGATACAGTTGTCATAACGGTCGCGCACTACCTCATACTCAATCTCCTTCCATCCCTTGAGAGACTTCTCAACAAGCACCTGAGGAGAGAATGAGAATGCTTTCTCAGCAAGCTTATCAAGCTCTTCTTCATTATCACAGAATCCAGAGCCAAGACCGCCAAGAGCATAGGCAGCACGAATGATGACTGGATAGCCAAGTTCTTTTGCTGCGCTGCGAGCCTGTTCAAGATTCTCGCAAGCATGCGACTTGATAGTGTTGACATTTATCTCGTCAAGCTTCTTTACAAACAAGTCGCGGTCTTCTGTGTCAATGATAGCCTGAACAGGAGTGCCAAGTACCTGAACATTATACTTCTCAAGGATTTTCTGCTCGTAGAGCGCGACACCGCAGTTAAGGGCTGTCTGTCCACCAAAAGCAAGAAGAATGCCTTGTGGCTGTTCCTTCTGGATTACCTTCTCAACGAAAAATGGTGTCACCGGAAGGAAGTAAATCTTGTCGGCTACGCCTTCAGAAGTCTGTACTGTAGCGATATTTGGATTGATGAGGATTGTCTCGATGCCTTCCTCTTTCAATGCTTTTAGAGCCTGACTGCCAGAATAGTCAAATTCGCCAGCCTCACCGATCTTCAATGCTCCTGAACCGAGGAGCAGAACTTTCTTAATATTATTGTCTGTCATTTTCTAAGAGTAAGATTAGAGGAGTTTAACAAATTCATCGAACAAAAACTCTGTGTCAACAGGACCAGATGCAGCTTCAGGATGGAACTGGGCAGAGAACCAAGGGAAAACCTTATGCTTGATGCCTTCGTTTGAACCATCATTCATGTTGACAAACAATGGTTCCCAGTCAGAAGGAAGGGTAGAGCTGTCAACAGCGTATCCATGATTTTGAGATGTGATGAAGCAGCGGTTTGTGCCAACTTGGCGAACAGGCTGATTGTGTGAACGATGTCCATACTTCAACTTGTAGATTGATGCACCTGCAGCTTTTGACAAAAGTTGATTACCCATACAAATACCCATAATAGGGCGAGGGCTGATGCTATTCTTCTCTGAATCCATGAACTTCTTGATGTTCTCAACAGCATCGACAGCTGTATCTGGGTCACCAGGTCCGTTTGCAAGGAAGAGGCCATCAAATTCCAACTGATTGAAATCGTAATTCCATGGCACACGGATTACCTCAACTCCACGCTTCAAAAGACAACGAATGATGTTGTTCTTTACACCGCAGTCAACAAGTACAGCCTTCTTGCCTGGCTTGCATTTCTTGTCAGCAGGAACAGGCTTCAGAGCCTCAACATTGCCTTCTTTCATGTCCTCAGGCTTGTATGTGATGACTTCGTCACATGACACCTTTGCAATGTAATTCACACCTTCATATTGTGCTGAAGGAACATTATCTGGTTCGTCATCAAATATAATCTTTCCCATCATAACACCATGTTCGCGAAGCACCTTTGTGAGCTGTCGAGTGTCAATGCCAGTAATGCCCGGCACTTGTTCACGCTTCAACCAATCTGCAAGAGTTTCTTTACCATTCCAATGCGAATACTCTGTACTATAATCACTTACGATTATAGCTTCCGCATGAATCTTTTCACTCTCCATGTAAGTAGCAATACCATTTTCTTCAATGCTGAACTCTGGTACACCATAATTACCAATCAAGGGATAAGTCAATGCCATAAGCTGACCTGCGTATGATGGGTCAGTCAAACTTTCTGGGTATCCCATCATTGCGGTGTTGAACACAACCTCACCAGCCACAGCTTTTTCATAACCGAAACTCTCACCGTGAAACTTGGAGCCATCGTCTAAGATAAGTGTTACTTTTCTCATTTTATATTATTTTATATTCTTGTTCTATTTTCGATTTTATCAATATCATTTCCCGTTGTTCAAGTAATACTGCTCAACATAATCAATGAAAGCCTTATTGACAAGCTTAACACCGCCAGGAGTAGGGTAGTCGCCAGAGAAATACCAGTCGCCAGGGTGATTTGGACATGCTCGGTGAAGTCCTTCTATGCTCTGATATACAATCTCTATGTCAGATGTCACGCCTGGAGCTCTCAGCATTTCCGCCATCTTTGCAGAGATCTCCTCGTCAGAGAAAGGAGCGTAAATTTCTTTCACATAATTTATCATCTCCTCTTTAGGAACATTGAGCTGCGCCTTGCACTTTTGATACACTCGGTAAATAATCTGTTCCTTGTTTCTGTCTTTCAGAAGTTCTACTGCTGCCTTGAAAGCGATAAACTCATTCATCTTTGCCATGTCTATTCCGTAATAGTCAGGATAGCGTACCTGAGGCGATGAGCTGACAATGACAATCTTCTTTGGATGAAGCCTGTCAAGAATCCTAATGATGGATTCTCTTAAGGTCGTACCTCGTACAATGGAGTCATCAATAACAACAAGGTTGTCAACATGAGGGACAACACTTCCGTATGTTATGTCGTAAACGTGAGCTGCAAGGTCATTTCGAGAGTCACTCTCAGTAATGAATGTGCGCAGTTTTATGTCTTTTAATACAACTTTCTCGGTTCGTACTTGTGGATCAATGATTCTGCGAAGTTCCTCTTCCGAAGGCATGTGATCAAGAGCCATAAGCTGCTCAATCTTTTTCTCATGCATGTAATCCTTGAATCCGTCCACCATTCCGTAGAATGCCACCTCTGCCGTGTTTGGAATAAATGAGAAAACAGTATGTTCCACATCGCCATTTACAGCCTTGAGGATTGGATTGAGAAGCTGCTTGCCAAGGGCTTTACGCTCGCTGTAGATATCTTTGTCGCTTCCACGGCTGAAATAGATTCTTTCAAACGAACAGCGCTTATTCTCTTTTGGTTCAATAATCTGAGCGAATCTTATGTCACCATATTTGTTGGCAATAACCGCTTGTCCAGGGAGGAGTTCCTTGATCTGCTCCACCTCAAGATCAAGAGCTGTCTGGATAGCAGGTCTTTCAGAGGCAACAACAAGAATCTCGTCATCCATGTAATAAAAAGCAGGACGAATGCCCCAAGGGTCACGCATAGAAAACATCTCGCCGCTTCCTGTCTGTCCGCACACCACATAGCCGCCATCCCATAGCGGAGCAGAAGTGTTAAGCACATTCTCCATTTTGATGTTTTCTTCAATATAGTCGGTGATGTCGTAACCAGTCAGGTTTTTCTCGACAGCCTCTTTCCATAACCTTTCTGACTCTCTGTCAAGACGATGTCCTACCTGCTCAAGCATGATGTAAGTGTCAGAATATACGCGTGGGTGCTGTCCTGTCTTTGCTATCTCGGCAAAAAACTCTTCGACATTTGTCATGTTGAAGTTGCCGCAAAGACAGAGGTTTTTAGCTCTCCAGTTGTTGCGGCGAAGAAACGGATGCACATAAGAAAGACCACTCTTGCCAGTAGTTGAATACCGGAGGTGGCCCATATAAAGCTCCCCAGCAAAGGGGAGGTTCTTCTTGGCAAAAGCAGCATCAGCAACCTTTGTCATTGAATAATCGTTAAATTGTCTGTGGACATTAGCGAATATCTCTGTGATAGCACCAGATCCAAGTGCTTTCTCACGGAACATGTATTCTTCACCAGGATTAGCTGCAAGTTTAACACAACTAATGCCAGCGCCTTCCTGACCTCTATTATGTTGTTTCTCCATCATAAGATAGAGCTTATTGAGTCCGTACATCCATGTGCCGTATTTCTTTTGATAAAATTCCAACGGCTTACGCAGACGTATCATGACAATTCCGCATTCGTGTTTGAGAGGTTCCATAAAATGTCTTTTTTATTTTGATGTTTGTATTTGCCTTAATAAATAAGTTATCCTTCAATCTCCCAATTCTATTCGACAGTCACAGACTTTGCCAAGTTTCTTGGCTGGTCAACATCCTTTCCCTTTGCAACAGCGATGTAATATGCAAGCATCTGAAGAGGTATTGACGCCAATAGCGGCTCGAGGCACTCTTCTGTCTGTGGCAACTCAATGACACTATCAGCAAGCTTTCTTACCGTGTCGTCACCTTCAGACACAATAGCAATCACTCTTGCCTGTCGAGCTTTTATCTCTTGAATGTTGCTGATGACCTTCTCATACAAAACATTCTTTGTTGCAACCACCACAACAGGCATTTCTTCGTCAATGAGAGCAATTGGACCATGCTTCATCTCTGCTGCTGGGTATCCTTCTGCATGTATGTAAGAGATTTCTTTAAGCTTTAGAGCCCCTTCAAGGGCTACAGGATAGTTGTATCCTCTTCCAAGATAAAGGAAGTTGTGAGCGTATGTAAATATACGAGAAATATCTTTAATCTCCTCGCCCTGCTTGAGAAGTTCTTTCATCTTCTCTGGTATGAGACTGAGTTCAGAGATAATTTTTGTGTATCTGTCGTTGCTTATTGTACCTCTCTCTTTGCCAAGAGCAAGAGCAAGCATTGTAAGCACAGTAACCTGTCCAGTAAAGGCTTTTGTTGAAGCAACACCAATCTCGGGACCAACATGAATGTATGAACCTGTATGTGTTGCTCGTGGTATGCTTGAGCCAATGGCATTGCAGATTCCGTAGATGAATGCTCCTTTTTTCTTAGCAAGTTCAATTGCTGCCAATGTATCAGCAGTTTCGCCTGACTGACTTATGGCAATGATAACGTCCTGATTGTTGATGACGGGATTGCTGTAGCGGAATTCACTTGCATATTCTACTTCGACAGGAATCTGACAGAAGTCTTCTATAAGCTGCTTGCCGATAAGACCTGCATGCCAGCTTGTTCCACATGCCACAATGATTATTCGCCTTGGATTAATGAGATGTTTCCTGTTATCAATAATGGCAGAAAGAGTAATGTTGTTTCCTTCCACATTAATGCGCCCCCTCATGCAGTCAAGCAAGCAATCTGGCTGTTCAAAAATCTCCTTAAGCATGAAATGAGGGAATCCGCCTTTCTCTATCTGAGCAAGGTTTAGATCCACCTTCTGCACATCATGGTCAATTTTTGTGTTCTTAAAATCGACCACTTCAAGCTCCTCGTTTCTACGGATAACAGCAATGTCCTTATCGTCAAGATACACCATTTTATCTGTGTACTCAATAATAGGGGAGGCGTCGCTGCCCAAAAAGAATTCATCCTCTCCGATGCCAACAACAAGAGGGCTACTCTTGCGAGCGGCAATAATTTGGTCAGGGTCGTTTTTGTCAAGTATGGCAATAGCGTATGCGCCAATGACTGTGCGGAGAGCTAACTGTACTGAAGAAAGAAGATCTAAATTCTTTTTTGTACGAATGTATTCAATAAGGTGAACAATGACTTCAGTATCTGTGTTGCTCTTAAATTCTATGCCTTTTTCTTGAAGCTGTTTCTTCAAGACGGCATAATTTTCAATTATTCCATTATGAATAATAGCAAGATTACCAGAATAAGAAATATGTGGATGAGCGTTTGTAGAATTTGGTTCGCCATGAGTTGCCCAGCGAGTATGTGCTATACCGACACAGCCAGAGACATCTTTGTCAGAAACATAGTTTTCAAGGTCAGCAACCTTACCCTTTGTTTTGTAAACTTTAAGGTCTCCGCTCTCTGTGAGAAGAGCGACGCCAGCACTATCATAGCCTCTATATTCCAATCTTTTTAGACCTTTTACCAAAACGGGGTAAGCAGCTCGCTTACCAAGATATCCTACAATACCACACATAAATGAAAATTTAATTTTATGTAATCCGTGCAAAGTTACGGTTTTTTAAATAATCATTTTACATAAATCATTATTTTTTACAAAAAACATACATAAAATGTTTGCAAGAAGACTTTTACTCAACAAAAAAGAGAAGTGAAAACACACTTCTCTTTCTTATCATTTTAACATTATGTTATTATAATCATCAAATCAAATCGATGCTTCTCTTCACAAAATTGTTGAGTGCCTCGCCACGGAGCAGACCGTTCTGGAGCAATGCGAGGTCAATGAGCTGACTTACAACCTCAGGCTTAGCATCTTTAATGCTTTGCTTGATAAGTGGGTGGTCTGTGTTGAGTACAAGGTTGAGCATAGTAGGCATCTCTCCGTAGAATGCCATGCCTGGCTGGAGGCGGCTCATGTCCTTCATACGTCGCATGTATTCACTTTGAGTCATGACAACTGGCGCAGAGTTTTCGCCTAATGCCTGTGGCTCTATGTTGAACTCTATCTTGTCAATCTTAGGGAGAGCGTTCTTAAATGTTTCTGTAAGTGACTTCTTGTCATCTTCAGGAAGCTCTTCTTTCTTGTCATCATTCTTTATTATGAGGCGGTCAACAACATCTGAGTCAACACGTGTGAAGCGGCTCTTCTCAAACTTCTCTTCATAAAGTCCGCACATGGCTGGGTCAAGCTGTCCGTCCATGAGAAGCACATTATAGCCCTTAGTTTTAGCTGCATCAATGAAAGAGAACTGCTCGTCTTTGCTGTTAGCATACAGATAGATAAGGTTACCATCTTTGTCTGTCTGCTCACTCTTGATGAGTGTCTGGTACTCTTCAAATGTGTATGCCTTGCCGTCAGTATCTTTGAGGAGTGCGAAGTTCTTTGCCTTCTCATAGAAATCACTTTCAGAGAGCATTCCGTAATTGATGAATATCTTGATGTCATCCCATTTCTCCTCAAACTGAGTACGGTCTGTCTTGAAGATAGATGAAAGTCGGTCGCTGACTTTCTTTGAGATGTATGTGGAAATCTTCTTAACATTAGAGTCACTCTGAAGGTAGCTGCGGCTAACATTCAAAGGAATGTCTGGAGAGTCAATTACGCCATGAAGAAGAGTCATGAAGTCAGGAACAATGCCCTCTACTGAATCTGTCACAAAAACCTGATTGCAGTAAAGCTGAATCTTGTTCTTCTGAATGTCGAGATTGCTCTTCACCTTAGGGAAGTAGAGTATTCCAGTGAGATTAAATGGGTAGTCAACATTGAGATGAATCCAGAACAATGGCTCATCGCTCATTGGATAGAACTTTTTGTAGAACTCTTTATAGTCTTCATCCTTTAACTCTGATGGCTTCTTTGTCCAGAGTGGAGTAGTGTCATTGATGACATTGTCCTCATCGGTATCTACGCTCTGCTTTTTCTCTTCATCCCATTTAGTTTTCTTTCCGAAAGCCACTGGCACGGGAAGGAATCGGCAGTACTTGTTGAGAAGTTCTGAAATCTTATATTTCTCAAGAAAGCCCTTGCTTTCATCATCAATATACATAACAATGTCTGTACCTCTGTCTTCCTTTTCTGCCTCTTCGATTGTGAATGAAGGGCTTCCGTCGCATGACCACTTAACAGCTTTGCTTCCTTCTTTCCAGCTCTTGGTGATGATTTCTACTTTCTTGCTTACCATGAAAGAAGAGTAGAAACCAAGTCCGAAGTGTCCGATGATGGCATTAGCGTCTTCCTTGTATTTGTCAAGAAAGTCATTAGCGCCAGAGAATGCAATCTGATTGATGTATTTGTCAATCTCCTCCTCTGTCATACCGATACCACGGTCACTGACAGTAAGAGTGCCTGCCTCAGTGTCAACCTTAACTTTTACAGTAAGATCGCCAGCTTCACCCTGAAGTTCACCTTTGCTTGCAAGAGTCTTTAGCTTTTGAGTTGCATCAACAGCATTACTTACAATCTCACGAATGAAAATATCATGATCTGAATAGAGGAATTTTTTGATGACGGGGAAAATGTTCTCTGTGGTAACCCCAATGTTTCCTGTCTGTGCCATATTAAAATATGTTTTTTTAGTTTTTGATTTTACATCAACATGACAAATCAAAAAAAATGCCAGTCACATTCGCGACTGACATTTTGTCTTTCTTATCTTTTTTCAATTACTATTTTGTCACCTTTCAGCTCTGCAAATATTGTGTCGCCTTGCATGACCTGCTCTTCGACAATCATCTCGCTTATGCCATCTTCAAGATGCTGCTGTATTGAACGACGCAGAGGGCGCGCACCAAATTGCTTGTCATAGCCTTTTTCTGCAATAAACCTTTTCGCCTCATCTGTTATCTCGAGTTTATACCCCAAGTCCTCAACACGCTTGTAAAGCCCTTTGAGCTCAAGGTTTATAATTTTGAGGATTGCGTCAAGCTCTAACTGATCAAAAGTAATTATTTCATCTATTCTGTTCAGAAACTCCGGGGAGAACTGTTTATTGAGAGCTTTTTGAATTACCGACCTTGACACTTCTTTGTCATCTTTACCAGACATCGCAGAGAATCCCACACCTCGACCGAAGTCTTTCAATTGTCTTGTGCCTACATTAGAGGTCATTATTATGACAGTATTTCTGAAATCCACAGTTCTGCCTTGCGTGTCAGTAAGTCTGCCGTCGTCCATAACTTGCAAGAGGAGGTTAAAGACATCTGGATGCGCTTTCTCTATCTCGTCAAGCAGCACGATAGAGTAGGGTCTTCTGCGAACTTTTTCTGTCAGCATTCCTCCCTCCTCGTAGCCAACATATCCAGGAGGAGCGCCGACAAGTCTGCTCACGGTGAACTTCTCCATATACTCGCTCATGTCTATCCTTATTAAAGCATCAGCAGAACCGAACATGTGCTCTGCCAATTTTTTAGCGAGGAAAGTCTTGCCTACCCCTGTTGGCCCAAGGAACATGAATGTTCCAATAGGACGATTTGGATCTTTCAAGCCTACACGGCTTCTCTGAATAGCACTCACAAGCTTGTCAATAGCAGGGTCCTGAGCAATTACAGCGTCTTTCAACTCTTGGCGCATGCCTTTCATCTTGACTCCTTCTGCATTGCCCATTTTTGAGACAGGAACCCCCGTCATCATAGAAACAGTTTTTGCAACATCGTCAGCTGTAACCACCTCTTTCTTGTCTTCAAGAGACTCCTCCCATTTTGCTTTCATCTCTGCAAGTTCTTCCTGAAGAAGTTTTTGCCTGTCTCTGAAGCTTGCCGCCAACTCAAAATTCTGATTCTTTACGGCATCTTCCTTTTTGGCGATTATCTCTGCTATGCTGTTTTCCTTGTCAACAATCTCTTTTGGGGCGCATACATTTATTATACGAACACGCGAACCGACCTCATCAAGCACATCTATAGCTTTGTCAGGGAAGCTTCTATCAGAAATGTATCTTTCTGTCAATACTACACAGGCATTAAGGGCTTCATCTGTATATTTCACATTATGATGCTCTTCATACCTGTCTTTTATATTATTAAGTATTGTAAGCGTCTCTTCCGTTGTTGTCTGCGGAACTATAATCTTCTGAAAACGTCGTTCAAGAGCACCATCTTTTTCTATATTCTTCCTGTATTCATCCAAAGTTGTTGCACCTATGCATTGCAACTCACCTCGAGCAAGTGCAGGTTTAAGCATATTGGCAGCATCCATCTGACCTGACTGGTTGCCTGCGCCCACAAGCGTGTGTATCTCATCAATGAACACGATGATGTCAGGGTTTGCACGAAGCTCATTGATGATGCTCTTCATGCGCTCCTCAAACTGTCCACGATATTTTGTGCCAGCAACAACACTGCTTAAGTCAAGACTTATTATACGCTTGTCAAAAAGCACTCTTGCGACTTTCTTCTCGTTTATTCTTGTTGCCAGACCTTCAACGATAGCACTTTTTCCAACTCCAGGCTCTCCTATGAGTACAGGGTTGTTTTTCTTTCTGCGTGACAATATCTGAGCTAATCGTTCAATTTCCACTTCGCGACCGACAACAGGGTCAAGCTTGCCCTCTCTCGCTGCACGAGTGAGGTCAAAGCCAAATTTGTCAATAGCAGGAGTGTCGCTATTTCCCTTTTTTGTGGATGTGGAAGTCTTTGATGTGCGCTCCGAATGAACACCTGCATCGTTTTTTGAAGGAGGAGCGTCATCCTCATCTTCATCATCCTCATAACTTACATTATTTGTTGGCTGAGTCGGTATTGTTGACTCCTTCTGAGCATTGAAGGCTTCGTACAGCTTCAAATATGTAACATCATGATCATTAAGAATTTTAGCTGCCAAATTATCTCCTTGCTTCATAATGGCAAGAAGCATGTGTTCGGTATCGCTTTCTTGACTTTTAAGCAGTCGCGCCTCAAGAATCGCTAAACGCATTACTGTGCTCGACTTCTGATTGAGAGCGATATCATTTGACAGAAGCTGGCTGCCTCCATCTCTCATCTTTGTTTCAATTATATTTTTTATGTCAGAGATATTTACAAAAAATTGTGTGCGCAATGCATCAATAGCTTTACTATTGCCATCGCGAATGAGCCCGAGCATCAAATGTTCAGGGCCGATATAGTCGTTGTTAAGTCTCAGCGCTTCTTCTTTGCTGTAACCAAGTATTCTTGCTATTGTTTCTGAATATTTATAATTCATCTGTAGTTAAATTTCTTTTAATATCATGGTCAAACAAAATAAATGCCAGTGTTCTTTTCTGCCATGATAAGCAACGGCATCGGCATTTATTCACCTAACCATAATGACAATCTGTCAATAATCTCCCTCTTCATGTCTAAGGGCATGTTACCGATGCGACTCTTATGACTGCCCCTTGGCTGCACATACACTTTCATGTTCTTCTTATTCTTGCAGTCAAGCCATGTACACACTCCGCTTGCACTCCAAGGGTCTATCTCGCCATAAATAAAAATATGTTTTGGATCCTCTTCTGTAAGGTATTTTACTGTGCGGTTATAAAGGGTGGCGTCAAACTCGATTGCCCTGAGGGAGTCAGGCAGCATAAGCTGCTTGAGATACCCTTTTGTGTCTTTAACCGAAGCCCACTTCTTTATTGGGCTTATGTCATAGCCGTAATATCCCAACTCACGCAATGCCTGAACAGTAAAAGGTTCATATTTGTTAGGATACGCGAAATAGCTTGGGTCAGAGATGCTCATAAGATGCTTAAACCATGCCTGATTGCCATCATTAGCATTTGGAATTGTAGACGTACTTGTGCCCCATTGCCAAAGAGCAAAAGGATATTCAAGAACAGAATAGTCGTATATATCTTCTTCTGATATATAATACTTTAACCCTTTTTCTTTATTGTATTGCTTGAATAATGGAAGCAAAGCGTTTTTTCTCTTCATGAACTCCTGCTGCGCCTTTTTGATGACTTTTCTTTCTGCTTTGGTTCCAACCTTTTTGCTTATAAAAATCTCATGTCTTCCATCTTCAACACTCTTATTGAGTGGTGCCACATAGCTTACACTAATATCAACATCGTTAGGATAGGTGGCGCGGTAAAACATAGTTGTCTGTCCACCTTTGCTAATGCCCGTGCTTATCCACTTGCCTTTGAAAAAAGAATCAAAAGCCTGTCTTATATGATGATAATCCTTTAGCGAATTATCAACTGTCATAAAATCCCAATTTGTTGGATGAGGTGTGCTCTCGCCAAAATATCTGTATTCACAGAAAATGATGTTGGCATTAAAATTTGCTGTAAGCTCTTCTTCATAATCCTCCCTTAAAGCATAATCACCATAGTAACCCTCTGTTACTAATACTGTAGGGCCGTTTATGTTCTTTATGCCTACCACGAGGCGCTGTTCAAAGGTGCCATCTTTGGAATTATCTCCGTTTACAAACTGAGTGAACCTCACCAAATATTTCTCTGTGAATCTATCTGAATTTAATGGTTCGACGCTTTTCACACCTTGTACAGAAAGTAACTTTTCGTGATTAGGCGAAATCAACCTTTCTGAATAACAGAATGTTGCAAAAACAATAAAAAGTAAAGATAAAAGTATTCTTTTCATTATTATATCATACTATGACATCAAAAAAAAAGAATGCATCGTCAATACGACAGGCCATTGACGATGCATTCTCACATATATTATAAGGATAATTAATATGCTCGTGCTATAAGAACTCGTGCAACGCTTGGCTTTCCGCTTACCATGTCGACACCAGGAGTCTGTTCAAACATATAAGGCACACAACGGATTGTTGCCTGAGTGTCTTCTTTAATCTTTGCTTCTGTCTCAGCTGTGCCATCCCAATGACAAAGGAAGAATCCGCCATCCTTGACCTTCTCCTTGAACTCATCGTAGTTATCACACTCATAAATATGAGCATCACGGAATTTACGAGCCTTTTCGAGGATGTTTTTCTGAATGTCATCAAGGAGATTCTTGATGTATTCCTCTATGCCTTCGATAGATACACTTTCTTTTTCGAGTGTGTCGCGACGCATGATTTCGACAAGACCTTGTTCAAGGTCACGAGCGCCAAGAACAAGACGTACAGGCACACCCTTGAGTTCATAATCAGCAAACTTGAAACCAGGACGTTTGTTGTCAGCATTGTCATATTTGACGCTGACACCCATCTTTTTGAGGTTTGCAACAATTGCAGCAGCCTTTTCGTCAAGCATAGGCATCTGGTCGCCCTTGCCTATAGGGATTATGACTACCTGAATAGGAGCAAGTGCTGGTGGGAGAACAAGTCCATTGTCGTCAGAGTGTGTCATGATGAGCGCACCCATAAGTCGTGTTGACACGCCCCATGATGTAGCCCATGCATATTCTGGCTTATTTTCCTTATTGAGGAATTGTACATCAAATGCTTTACCGAAATTCTGACCGAGGAAGTGGCTTGTTCCGCTCTGAAGAGCTTTTCCATCCTGCATCATGGCTTCGATAGTGTATGTGTCAAGTGCGCCTGCAAATCGTTCTGTCTCACTCTTTACACCCTGTATTACAGGAACTGCCATATACTCCTCTGCGAATCTTGCATAGATAGCAAGCATCTGCTTTGCACGGTCTTCTGCCTCTTCACGAGTGGCGTGAGCAGTATGGCCCTCCTGCCAGAGGAACTCTGATGTGCGGAGGAAAAGGCGAGTGCGCATCTCCCAACGCATTACGTTACACCACTGGTTGCAAAGTATTGGAAGGTCACGGTATGAGTTTATCCAGTTCTTGTATGTATTCCAGATGATTGTCTCTGAAGTTGGGCGGATGATAAGCTCTTCTTCAAGCTTAGCTGAAGGATCAACGACAACTCCGTCATGAGTTTCGTTAGTCTTTAAGCGGTAATGAGTAACCACAGCACACTCTTTTGCAAAACCTTCAACATGCTCAGCTTCACGACTGAGGAAGCTCTTAGGGATGAGAAGAGGGAAATATGCATTCTGCACGCCTGTCTCCTTAAACATGTCATCCAATACTCTCTGCATCTTTTCCCAGATAGCATATCCGTAAGGCTTGATAACCATACATCCTCTCACATCTGCCTGCTCAGCAAGATCAGCTTTCACAACGAGCTCATTGTACCACTTTGAGTAGTCTTCTGAACGCTTGGTTAAGTCTTTAAGTTCTTTTGCCATATATATGTATTATTTATTATTGTCTTTATTTCAAATTGCAAATTTAGTTAAAATCTATGAAAAAAACTTTCTGTCCAATAAAAAAAACAAGAAAGAGAATTAATATATTAACAAAAATAACGATATTTGCATAGGATTTAGAATACTTAAAGAACACATTTATAAATTTTACATTAAAATATTTTATATGAATAAGACAAAGTATGGCGTTATTGCGCTTTCAGGAATTATGCTTCTTTCAAGCTGTGGTATGAACAATACAGCTAAAGGCGGATTAATCGCTGGCGGCGGCGGTGCAGCTCTTGGAGCCCTTGTCGGCAATATCATAGGTAAAAGTGCAGGACATGAATCACGTGGTACAATCATTGGTACTGCTGTCGGTGCTGCTGTCGGAACAACAGCCGGCGTACTCATCGGACGTAAGATGGACAAGGCTAAAGCTGCTGCAGAAGCTGTCAATAATGCTCAGGTAGAATCAGTAACAGACGCAAACGGACTTAGCGCAGTAAAGGTTACATTCGATTCAGGAATCCTTTTCTCTACTGGCAACTATTCACTTAGCTCAACAGCAAAGAATAATCTTAGCGATTTCACAAATAATGTGCTTAAGGCTTATCCTGACTGCGATGTTGCCATCCAGGGATATACAGATAATGCAGGATGGAAGAACAGCACTCAGGAGCAGAGCGTACAGAAGAATCTCACACTCTCACAGAATCGTGCTGATGCTGTTAAATCATATCTTCTCTCTCAAGGAGCATCAACTTCACAGATTAAGAGCAGCACAGGATTTGGTGAAAGTGACCCTGTAGCAGACAACTCAACAGCTGCTGGCAAGGCTCAGAATCGCCGTGTTGAGGTTTATCTCTATGCTTCCGAAGCTATGATTAAGGCTGCTGAAGCAGGAACTCTTCAGTAATAGAATGGGAAATTTTTTCAAGAAACTAGGAAATTTCATCAAGTGGATGCTTATCGTGCTAATAGCCGGTAGCATCCTACTTGTTTTTATGCATAAATATGTTCCAGTCTATTTCTCTCCTTTGATGTTTATTCGTGTTTATGAACAAATCGCTGAAGGACGAGAAATAAAGATGGAACACAAATGGATTCCTATGGAGGAGATTCCGCAGGAGCTTCCTCTTGCGTGTGTATCTTGCGAAGACCAGAACTATCTGAATCATAACGGTTTTGACTGGGACGCAATAAAGAAAGTGTTAGATGAGAGAGAGAGTGGGGAAAGATTCCGTGGTGGTTCTACCATATCACAGCAGACTGCAAAGAATGTGTTTCTTTTCCCAACATCTTCATCAGGATCTATAGCGTGGATGCGTAAAGGTCTTGAAGCTTATTACACGATTCTTATTGAAACTTTCTGGAGCAAACAGCGTATAATGGAGGTGTATCTAAACACAATAGAGATGGGAGATGGCATATACGGGGCTCAGGCTGTTGCTCAGAAGCATTTTGGGCGCGACGCAAAAGACTTAACACGCGAACAATGCGCTCTGATTGCTGTGTCTTTGCCAAATCCTTTAAAATTCAATAGTGGCAATCCATCTAGCTATATGTATAAGAGACAGGCATGGTGCCTCAAGCAAATGAAGTGGTTAGGAAAATTTCCAATGACTCCTGAAGAACAGAAAGAAATGGAAGAAGCTAAGGCTCCTAAAGAATAGTTGTTTGGTGATTGGTATTTGATGGTTTTGTTTTATGGTGGAGGTATAACCTCAAAAATACACCCCAAAAACATCAAAAAAATAACACTTGAGACATTATGCCCTAATCGTTGTTATGTTAAATATAGGTATTTGGGAGTTATATTATAATAAAAAGAGCGCGTAATAATCTACGCGCTCTTTTTTTATTGAAATACAATCATTTCATTTTATTTTAACTGGCTTTGATTCATTATGAAGATGATCTAAGGCTGTAATGATATGTATTGTTCCTTTGTTAAATTCTGGCACTTTGATGGAAGTGTTGTGAGTAATGCATAAGATGTTCTCAGATGATTCCAAGTCAATCTTTTGACCTTTCTCGAATCTGTAAACTACATACTGTATGGCTCTGTCCATTTCGTCCTTATACTTAGGCTCCTGCCAAGATATAAGCATTCCATCGTCAGCATATCTTACCTTTTTAATCTTTGCAGGCTTGCCTGGAGCTTTGTCGTCGATAAACTTCATAAGAGGCTGTAAGGCTGGTGTCTTATGATATGTTGTTTCTAATGCTGTTCTATAATTACCTGGATTGGCAACACAAGCTGCTGCATACCATTGACATGAACCTTGTATGTTTGGCAACGAGCGTTGCAGTTCATATTTTGCAAACATCTGATGCACATTCGGATTATTTGGGTCAGCCTCCTTTACTGTTCGTTCTATGTCCTGACCAATATAAAGAGGTCGCTGTCCGCAATAATCATTCCACCAATTAAGAAGAACACCATAGTCAGCAGCTTTTGTTCCGAAATTCCAATATACTTGAGGTATATTATAATCTATCCATCCCTGCTTTACCCAATGTACAATGTCAGCATATAAATCATCATAATTCTGCTTGCCATGAGTAGCGCTTCCATCTTTTCCGTTCTTTCCTGAAGGGCTGTTTCTGTAAATACCAAATGGTGACACTCCAAATTTGCACCATGGCTTGGTGATTCTTACTATGTTGTGAATGTCCTTAATCAGCAAATTGACATTGTCACGTCGCCAGTCATTGATATCCTTGAATCCTCGTGGGTCTTTCTTAAAAAATGCCTGGTCAGGAAGTTCTTCTCCATCAACAGGATATGGATAGAAATAATCGTCAATATGTATGCCATCGACATCATAATTCTGTAGAATATCCTCTATGACCATGCATGTGAAAGTTCTGTTCTCTGGCAATGCAGGATTGAATATATACAAATTGTCATATTCAAAATATCTGTCAGGGTGCTTCACAGCATAATGATTGTAAGCCATGGTTTTTGTGCCTTTTGTCTTAGCTCTATATGGATTTATCCATGCATGGCATTCCATCTCGCGCTGATGACATTGTTCAACCATCCAAGCAAGAGGGTCCCATCCGTCAGCAGGTGCTACGCCTTGTTCACCAGTAAGATAGCGAGACCATGGCTCGTAGCTCGACTTATATAAAGCATCTCCTTCTGCTCTCACTTGAAAGAGGATGGCATTAATGCCGCATTTCTGCAACGTGTCAAGTTGTGACGACAGCATTGTGCGAATCTGCTGTGGTGTCTTATTCAGGTACTGCCCATTTACACATTGAATCCATGCACCACGAAATTCTCGTTTTGGATTTGATGCGAATACCGTCAAAGAGCCAATCAAAATTGCTAATAATAAGAATATCTTTTTCACAATATCAAATAGTTAAATTGTTAGTCTATAGCCAAGGTGTAAGTAGGTTGCCAAACCACCCTTGAAATTTCTTACCTGTAGTTCGTGTCTTCCAGTATCCTTTCTCCATCTGTGTAGAGGATTCCAGCTGCTCGTTAAACAAATCCGTCAATTCATTTGTTGTCTTCTGCGAGAACACCACGGTGTTGACTTCATAATCGCATCTGAGCGATCTCGAGTCCATATTGCTTGAACCTACTGTACAGAATTTGTCATCAACCATCATAATTTTTGTATGGTGGAATCCTCCATGGAAGAGATACACTTTTGCGCCTCGTTTAGCAAGATTGTTTCCTACATAATGTGAAGCCTCTGGCGTGAGCGGTATATCGCTCTTTGCTGACAAGAGAATTTGCACATCCACTCCCCTATCAATTGCCCTTTTCAATGCTTTTCGCACCTTGTGTGTCGGTACAAAATAAGGATTTATCAATAAAACTTTCTCCTGTGCAGAGTTCAGCATAGAACAGAAAAGGTCTCTTATTGCGGCAGGAGTTTTCTTGTGATGCCTATCAACAATGGCAAGTCTCAGATTGTCGCTGCTTGTGTTGTCTGTTGGGAAATACTTCTCTCCGCTGATGACTTCTCCCGTCTGCTTTTTCCACATTCTTGCGAAAATGTCATGAAGCTTATTGACTATAGGGCCTTCAATGTGCATGTGCATATCATGCCAGTCCCCTATCTCGGGAATGCCCTCAATATAGTAATCTGCCACATTCATGCCGCCTGTATAAGCAATACGCCCGTCAATGATGACAATCTTCCTGTGGTCACGGGGTATTATATGATTGACCCAAGGGAAAGTAATTGGGTCGAACTGCACCAAGTCAATGCCCAATCCTCTTATCGAGTCATGCATCTCTTTTGTTATCGGCTTGTTGTTTGATGAATTTCCAAAAGCGTCATACAATGCACGCACCTCAACACCCTCTTTCACTTTTTGTGCAAGGATGTCGAAAAGGAGGCCAGCTATTGAGTCGTTTCTGAAATTGAAATACTCAAGATGTACAAACTTCTTTGCATTTCTCACCTCATCAAACAAGTCAACAAATTTGTCATGACCAGATGTCAAAAGATGAACGGAGTTTCCATCCACTATGTCAATACCCCTTTGTCGCAGATGGTTAGCTACAATACTGTCGGAAGTCTGAGCTTCTGCACTATTGACACATAATGCACACAAAAGGGATATTATAAATAACAATCTTTTCATCTACAAGTAAATAGCACCATTGCATTAAAGCTGTGGTCTATATATTTATTCTTTTGTTTCCTATTTCTTCTTTTTGCTTGAAGCCTTGCTTGAACAAGACTTTGCATCGCATTTTTTGCAGCCGTTTTCTTTGACGAAAGCATCAACCTGTTCAGCAATAGCTTTCATACCAGCTATTGATGGATGACCTGCTTTCTTCTCAATGTTGGTCAGAGTGATTACTGGCACATTATAATGTCCGCATATCTCATATACAGATGAGTTAATCTCATCACGAAGCTCGCTGTTAAGAATGTAATACAAATCCACTCCCATGTATCGCTTAGTCATGTAGTCAAGCATTTTTGCAAGCGATGGGCGGAACGCCTTCAAGTCTTCTTTTGTCCAGTTTGAGTATTTGTACTCGCCTATTGGTGAAGGAACCCACGAGTCATTAGTGCCAGCGAAAATGAATATGATGTCTGGATTTCCAAGATTATCCATTCTGGTCACAAAAGAACGTGGGGTATAGTCTTCGCCTCGATATCCTGAAGAAGATACAGTAGAGCCGCTGTAAGAGTTGTTCATGCAGAGCTTCCAGCCGTTTTTCTTGATCAACTGATGCCACCATGTCTGTTCTACTTCTGCCACATCATTATCTTTCTGACGATGGCTCACGAAATACCATGGTTCATTTGTTGATGGAGTGATGTATCCTTCAAATGTTGAATAGCTGTCACCAAACACAGTTATTGACTTTTGCTGGCAGCATTGCGCAAATGATGAGCCTAAAGAAAGGACTGAAACAATAAGTGATAAGAGTATTTTTTTCATAATGTTACCATGTTATTGGATTGATATTATTTTCTGACAAGTATCTGTTGCATAAAGAGAAATGGTGATTACCAAAGAATCCTCTGTATGCAGATAGAGGCGAAGGATGAGCAGAACGAAGGATGCAATGGCGTGTGCTGTCTATCAGCTTTGCTTTGCTTTGTGCGTAGCTGCCCCACAAGATGAACACCACATGCTGTTTCTCTGCGCTGATTGTCTGTATAACAGCATCTGTAAATTCCTCCCATCCTTGTTTCTGGTGTGATCCTGCAGCATGTGCGCGTACCGTAAGTGTCGCATTCAAGAGCAGCACACCCTGCTCTGCCCACCTGGTAAGATTGCCCGACAGGGGTATCTCCGTTCCAACATCGGTCTTTATCTCTTGAAAAATGTTGCGGAGCGATGGAGGAAATGCTATGCCATCATTCACAGAAAAACACAAACCATGTGCTTGACCTGGCTCGTGGTATGGATCCTGCCCGATTAAGACAACTTTTACAGAATCAAATGGACAGAGATTGAAAGCGTTGAATATCATGCGACCTGGAGGATAACAGGTGTAGGAGGAATACTCCTCCTTTACGAATTGGATAAGCCTGTCAAAATATGGCTTGTCAAATTCGCCTTGCAGCTTCTCCTTCCAGCTTGGTTCGATGTTTACTTGATTCATTCTGCTAATTCGCCATTACTAAATGCTCAAAATTTTTATATTCAATTTTCGCAAGTTTGCAACTTGTTCTGTTTGTGGAGTTTAAGAGGAGTTATAGTTTCGCTCGGAGTAAAGTGCCAACACCATGTACAGACATTCTTCACTTTAACTCCCCTTTTAACTCCCCAACAAGCGAAACTTGTGTTATTTGTATTACCTACTTATTCAACAAGCCCTGCATTAACCCATGATTCAACAAGGTTCTTCACATCGGCAGCAGCTGTCTCTTTGTCAACTTCATATTCCTTAAGGAGAAGTTCTACCAATTCCTCCTCAGTAAAGTCCTTTGACGCAACCTTATTCCAAAGGTATGCTGCTGTCTCATTAAGAGTTATGACTTTTGTGAAGTTTATGTTTTCAACACCATGTGAGATAATGATATTCTCATCGCAAACTTTGTGAAGTTCAAATCCTTTTCTTATTTTCATTGTCTTATTTTTTACTTTGTTATTTTTAACATCAATCTGTAGGCTGCGAGCAGGTATCGTCTTGGAAGTTCAAGCCTTGTCCATACGGCGGAATAGCATTTCCACACCTTTGAAGTGTCGAGGTCGTAAACCTTCCCGTAACCTCCATTCAGCATAAAGTTTATTTCGTTGTCTTTTGCCTCTCTGAGCTTGTCTATCTTGAGGTTTTTGATGATCTTGGTAAGCCTGACTTTCACATTTTCTATCGGAAACGGCACATCATCTCTCAGATTGCCGTCGCCCCTCATGGTGACAACGCCATTGCTTATGTCCTTTATTCTATGACACACAAAATGCCCTTTCTGAATTTCCGCAAGAACAACATCGCCAACTTTGAGACTTGAAAAATCATCAATTTTGCTGAACACAAGCCCATCCCTCTTGTCTTCGATGAATGGCCGCATGCTGTATCCTCGCGCAAGGATAAAACGGTCACACCCCTCATTGATGATTTCTATCATCACAGGAATGATGTATCGATTATCCATAGTGACAAAGTCATTGTCAACATCAACACCTTCTTCTTTTTTTATGAGATGTGTCATTTGCAGCAATTTGTGATTTACCCCATTTTTAGTTCTTTGCCAGTCATAGCTTTATAGCTCATCTTTACCGCATCAATATCAGGCAGATTCTCAAGCAGATATGTAGGGACGAGTGATAATATTCCGCTCACCGTGTTGCAGGTGCCTACATAATCTCTTCTGTCCCACTTCATAACTGAGCATGATGGCAGAAGTGAGGCGAAGCCTTCTATTGGCGATTGTTGCACAATCTTGTTATATGGAGCTTGTTTCAGCTGGAGAAATGCTCCAATAGGAGCCTCCACGTTTCTGTAACATGGTGTTTTACCGCTCCATGGCGAACCGAAAACACGAGCCACACCGTCTTCCGTAATGCGCACAACAGGATTGTCATCATTCATCAAATCTGTATTTGGCACCCACTTCAGCCAATTGCTTGTATGAGTGCTTTTGCCTGTACCGCTCACTCCAAGACAGAGATAGCCTTTGCCATCTTCTCTAATCACAGATGCGTGCATGAGCACGGTATTCTTGTCGGCTCCTGCAAAGGCGTACATCATCATTAGCGCATTATTCAGCCCAAAGTTACGCATAGTGAAATTTCCATTAAGGCATACTGAGCCAGTAGAGAAATCACTCGAACATTGCATAAGGCAGCAATGTCTTCCTGTAACGTCACTAACAAGAATCTGGTATGAACCATCTTCCAGCTTATATACACCGTGATTGTTTCCACCGCAATCGAACTGGCCGATTTCTGTTCCTTTCTTTGAAGGGCGCCACGTGTCATCAACTTTCAGCGTAAACAGAAGAGGCTCGCTTGCGTCAGGCTCTTCTTCAAGACGAAATGGGTCGCTTGAAGGAATGAGCTTTTCTGAGTTCACCTCATCGCAGAATTCCACGCAGTATGTATGACGCCCTACTCGGTAATATACTTTATTCATTATTTGTAATTATATTGACTCCAAACCTTTTCTCCCCACTCTGTATTTAGAATGCTTTTGTTGAAGTTGTTATTATTATAATTATCATATACTTCCATCGGTATAAACATAGACACACCGCAGCATTCTGTCACGTCAAAGTAGTTTTTGCGGTTGTTATATGAGCTATACCAAAATGGAGTCTCCATGTTTTTTATTATAACTGCATTTGTGCGCTTTCTCCACTCCTTATAATCGTTGTCATCAAGCACTTCCAGCATAACTGCTTGCATATCAAAGAAGTTTGGTTGAGCAACCTGGTATTGCCACATTTCATATTGGAAATAATTGAGCATGTAGTCATAGTCGGCATTTCGCAATTCCTCACTATATTTCCCCACCAAACCCTTCATATAGTCGGAATACGATTCTAATTCAGCAGTTTTTATGGCAGACACGTTTATTCCGTACGTATCCCCATCGTCAGAATACTCTTTATAATATGCTTCCACCATCTTCTCTGCATAGTTGTCTTTACTGAACATGGCTTCAACCATAGTGGTGTAATTCGCGCCCTCACCCGGAAGCTCGCAAGGAGATCCAATAACATATCTCGTTGCATTGCGGAGCTGATATGCCACCTCTATGCATTGCATGAAACAGGCGTCAAAGAAAATAAAATCCACGCCTCCGGTTTCTTCAACAGCCTTAGCCAGAGAACTTACTCTCATCTGTCTGCCTGGTCTTACCTCACTATTGTCAAGGCCAAAAGTTCGTCGTTTTGCTGGCAGCGGACCGTCCTTTTCACATAGTGAAGGCATCCACCCTGTTCCGTGCGACCACAAAACAAGCCCGTAGGAGTCTGACTTGTATTTACTTTTGACAAGGCTGAGCACTTCTTTCAACACCTCAGAGTCGCATGAATTTATTTCTTCAGAGTATTCATGTATAAGCTCAAAATCCCCTGTGCCGTCGGCTGCAAGTTTTTTGTCAAGATATAGTAATGATGTTGAATAGGTATCGTCAACATACACAACAACCTTGTCGTCTTCACCAATAACAAGATTCTGCATACCTTGATAGATTTCCTTCAAATCATATTTGGCATTGTTACTCAAAGAATTATCGGCGGCAATATAAAAAATAACAGTTCTGCTATGCTCTTCTTCATCATTCTTCTCCTCATTCTCATCTTTCGAACATGCAGAAAACGAATAAATTGCAGCAACACTTAAAAGCATTGCTGCAACTTTATTAATTGCTATTTTCTTTATTACATTCATCTATGATAGTCGATATCGCCAGCCATTTGTTAGCTGAATTATGACAAATTATCCTGAGACATCAATTTATTTCTGCTCATTATAAGCATCGGCAGGGTGTACAAACGCAAACTTGCTTCCATCCACCATGAAAATCTTTGTTTTGGGATTGTCAAGATAACGTTTCTTTATCCTATAATAAATCTTTGATGCCTTTTTACGCGTAGAAGCGTAGAATGTGCATGCTGTCTGCTTTTGCAGATGCAGCTCTCCTTCAAGATACTGCTTCATCTGCATGCTGAATTCCGAGCGATAAGGAAGAAACTTTGTCTTCTTCTGCAAATCAATGCCTGCAATCTCCTGTATTGGAGAAATATACACAATCGAATCGGTCAGCATCTGGCTTACGCCAAACACATAAACCTTTCCGCTACCCTTCTTGAAATAATCATCGACACTTTCCTGCGCAACAGCATAAGACGCAAAAAGGGAGACTACAAACGCAAATAGTATTTTTTTCATTTCAATAATTTCAAAAATAAAACGAATCATAAAGTATGCCTAAGCGAACTTTATGATTCGAGTAATTTTTAATACCACAAAGAATTAGGCTCTACATGGACAGACGATTATATTCTTATCCAAGGTAAGTCTTCAAAAGTTTGCTTTTTGAGCTTGTACGGAGTCGGCGTATCGCTTTCTCTTTAATCTGTCTTACACGCTCGCGTGTGAGATTAAAGCGGTCACCAATCTCTTCAAGCGTCTTCTCTTGCTCGCCGATGCCGAAGAACATCTTGATAATTTCCTTCTCGCGCAATGACAATGAATCAAGCGCGCGTTCAATCTCGCGCTGCAAAGACTCTGTTACGAGTGTCTTGTCGGCTGATGGTGAGTCAGGGTTAGAGAGGATGTCGAGGAGGCTGTTGTCTTCGCCCTCCACGAATGGTGCGTCCACAGAGATATGGCGACCAGAAACCTTCATTGTGTCTGCGACCTTGTCTACTGGTAGGTCGAGCTGTTCTGCAAGCTCCTCTGGTGAAGGACGGCGCTCATTCTCTTGTTCAAACTTAGAAAATGCCTTACCTATTTTGTTGAGTGAGCCAACCTGGTTGAGTGGGAGGCGAACAATGCGGCTTTGCTCTGCAAGTGCCTGAAGGATGCTTTGGCGAATCCACCATACTGCATAACTGATGAACTTGAAACCACGTGTTTCGTCAAACTTCTCAGCAGCCTTGATCAGTCCGAGGTTTCCTTCATTGATAAGGTCAGGAAGACTGAGACCTTGATTCTGGTACTGTTTTGCTACTGAAACGACGAAACGGAGGTTGGCTCTTGTCAGTTTTTCAAGTGCTCTACGACCTTCTACACCACCCTTGCGAATCTTCGCAGCGAGTTCTACTTCGTCCTCAACGGTAATTAATTCCTCACGACCGATCTCCTGAAGGTACTTGTCAAGCGAAGCACTCTCACGGTTCGTGATTGACTTGGTGATTTTTAATTGTCTCATACAAAATTAGGAAAAAACCTCACAAATTTACACATTATTTATTACTCAGCAAGTCTGTTTCAACAGGAAAGCACAATTGTTTTTCTATATTTTTTCAATAATAATGCAAATTGTTGCTATTTTGCAAAGTCTACATTGCAATGAAGTGGGTTTTGTCCTCGGCTTCCAAAGACGCCGATTTTGAAAACAGAAAAGGTGTATTACTGCTGTCCAACAATAGAATGAGGAGACTAAAAGGATCGTCTTCGATATGTTGTGGAGTCTTTTTTCTTCTTAGAGCGGTCTTTTATTACCAGGATGAATCCAATGATTAGATTGAAGAATACGATTACGAGTATAAGTCTGATGCTGGGAGCGATCTTCATTGAATTGCTGAGATAACTGAAATCGTCGAAATTCTTTGGATTCCAGCTGTCGAAATTCTTTATTACAAATAATGCATATTTTGAAATATCTATGCGAGGATGTTCCATGAAATACATTTTTGTCATGTCTTCAAGCTTTGGAGTGTCCGACCAGCTAAACGGATAACACCATGTTATGGAATCCCCCTCATGGCCTAAGCATACGACAAACTCGTTCGGTTTTCCTCCTTGCCAGAAACTTCTCTGCATCTCGCCTGCAATAACGTCTTGGCTATCATAAAACAATACATATAGGCGGAACTGCTTTGACTCGCCGTAGTAGCCATTTATAAACTGCACGCGCCGTATGTCTTCTTTTGTACAATTGTATCCGAGGACAGTAACCTGGTCGTTTTCCAGCGAGAACTTAGGATAGTCGAACAGTTCGTACTTCTCCTTCATTTCTTCATCTACATGATACTTGAATATAGAATTGTCGTTGCCCTTCAAATAGTTGTTGAATTGTTTGCTTACTGTCACGGTGTAACAATGGGCATTCTTTCCGTCCCAGTCATACCTGTATGCATCGCCGTCAAGTGAATGGTATTTGCGATGCATATCCACAAATACGGCTTTCGTGGCTAACCTGCTGACAATGCTGTCAAACTCCGCTTTCGTGCATACGGCCTCGCACGAGTCGTTGTTTAGCCTGTACTTGAACATCTTAGGGTGATGCTCACGCTCGTAATAGGTCTCGTTCTTGTATTTGGGGTTTCCTTCGCTGTCTGTCCCTACCCTTACCTTGCGGGTATGTTTCACCTTTTCGTCCCAAGGCTCATAGTATGTAGCAGAGGTGACATGGCGTCCGTTATACATGGTGTCCGTTACATTCGCTTTCAACCCCACAAAATAGAATGCTATACCTGCTGCAGCATTAAGTGCGATACTTGTGAAGTATATCATTTTCTTCTTTTCCGCGGCATAACTAAGGAAGCGACATAATAAAGTCGATGTTGCCCAGCCTATCAGTAACGATGACAATATGTAAAAGATAATCATATCTCCCTGTGTAGTGTAAACATACTAAGGATTATTACTTGAAAAGGTCTGTATCATCGTATTCGCCATCCTGCATTGCTGCTTTCGAACGAGAAGAGCTGACAACGGTGTATTCGATTGGCGTTTTGTTTGATATGAACCATGCGCCAGGCATTGTGCTGCAGAGAGTCTTGTGCTCGCGGATGATGTCAAGCATACGTTCCTGCGACAGCTGGAACTCTGTACGCAACGTCTCGATTGACATTGCTAGATCCTTGTAGAGAGATGCGTCGAATTGAGGATTAGACTCCTGAATCCATTTCATCAGAGTAGCGTCGCCTTCGTTCGAATAACGCCCCTCCATGATGTGGGAATAGATAGAGTCGAAAGACTGGGCGTACTCGTTAGACACCTGTGCCTTTTGCTGTAGAGTCTTCCACATCTTGTCGTGTATTCCTTCTATCTTTGAGCGTTGTGCATCCGATTCAGCACGCAACTCTGCTTCGCGATTGTTGTAGTTTATGTATCCCATGGCGATTCCCAAAATGACAGCGCCAAGAACACATAAAAGGATTATTTTTTTATTTTTCATATTTGTAATGATTAAGCCTGACTGGTATGCAGCGGCATCCCGAAATGAGATTCGCTGCTTTTTACCCTGTTGTCGTGCGACCCTGATTATCGATACCAAATTTACGAAAAATAATTGAATCTGCAAAGTATTATTGCATTTGTTTTAATAAATGTAGTCATTTTTCTTGTTTCTCCGCTTTTTTAGGTAGTGTTGCTCCACAACGCTATGTTGCGTTGCGAGGTAACGTAAGGTAGGGTCCCCCTCTAACTCCCCCAAGGGGGCTTTTATGTTTTTTTGGGGTTTGCTTTCAATTACATAGGTAGGTCGTTGCGTTGCGGAACAGCGTCATGTGATGCTATTGTCTAATTCTGTCTAAAAACGTCTGAGACAGCGCCTAAATTTAGACAAAACGAAAAAACGACACCCTCCACAAACGATTTGGCTTTACAAGTATTCCTTACGACATCATAACCAAGAAGGAATGAAAATTTACATAACATGAAAAACCTCGTCAAAAATTGCTATAGTTTCAGATTTTATTTATAATTTTGTATTTTAGTGTGATGATTCGCTGTTTTTGTTCGCAGCACGAATACAAGTGAATTCATAAAAGCGCATTATATAAATAGCCACGAACTATGGAATGTGCTGATACTAATAAACTAATATACCCCTTTTATCATTTATGGGATTTTTAAGTTCAATACTCTCGATGCTTCTCAATAATAGAGGAAGCGTACAAGGAAATATAGGGAAAGTTGTTTCTGACGTAGTGGGTACAATCTCAACTACTACGGCAGCAGACGTAATGCAGTCATCAAACGACATTAACACGTTGCAACGCATGCGTGAGGAGCTGCCTCAGTACCCTGTGTGGTCGGTAGGAGGTCATGACTTCATATTATCAGACAACAGTAACGAAATGGGTACCCTAAGTTATCGTTTGACATTAACAGGAACACAGGAGATGCTGAATGCCTACAAGATGATTCTGCTTACACATGGTTTCCGCTATGTTGAACAATTTAAATGCGCCGAAGTGATGTCTAAAATGATAGATGGCGAATGCTATGCTTTCATTTTTACTGATGCTGTATGTGACGATGAGGTTTCGGTGGTGTTTGAAAGAAATATAGAATACATGCCATAATCAGCATCCGTAAGTTTGTGGTTGATTGGTATTATATGACATTATATTTTTGCAAGAAGTGAGTTTTCAAAATTCGTCAAGCAAACAAAAAACACACATAAGTCCGATGCTATTCGAACTTATGTGTGTTACTATTCTTAGACGTTCATGTATTAGTTTGAAACCATTGAGAAGTTTTTTGAATACAAACAATTATTAGAACATCAAATAACGAAAAATCGTTAATCTATTACTTGAAATAGCGATTCCAAAGTCCTTGGAAACCAGCGCCATGACGAGCTTCATCTTTAGCCATCTCATGAACCGTGTCATGAATAGCGTCGAGGTCAAGACTCTTTGCCACCTTTGCAATTTCAAGCTTAGCAGCACAGGCTCCTTCTTCTGCCTCCATACGAGCTTTCACATTGGTCTTTGTGTCCCATACCATCTCGCCAAGAAGCTCAGCAAACTTAGCAGCATGCTCTGCCTCTTCGAGAGCATAACGCTTGAAAGCCTCTGCAACCTCTGGATAGCCTTCTCTATCAGCCTGACGTGACATGGCAAGATACATGCCGACTTCTGTGCATTCACCTGCAAAATGATCTTTCAAGCCTTGAAGAACAAATGCTCCTTCCTTACCTTCTGGAATAGCTTTTGCCACACCAAGTTCATGCTCGCAAGCAAAATTCAATCCTTCAGTTTCAACTTTCTCCTTGAACTTGCTTCCAGGAACCTTGCATTGTGGACACTTTTCTGGAGGATTTTCACCCTCATAAACATACCCACATACTGGACATACCCATTTCTTACTCATGAGAATTATAAAATTTAATATAGTTAATAATAAATTAATTCAACTTTGCTAAGTTTGCAACTTGCTCATTCTGAAAGGCTGTGCTTTGAACTATCTGAGGAAGCAGCACCCTCGGAATGACAAGTTAGCGACTTACTGCTTACTTACCTGAATCAATCAGCCATTTATCTTCAACCTTCAACACTTTGTTATTCTGGCTGTTGGATGTACCATCACCATAGGTTGTTGTTACTGACACGATAGCAGATTTGCCATCTTCTGCAATATCTGTATTTGAAATTTCAAAGCTCTTAATGCCGCCTTTCTTATCAACCTGCTTCTGAGCCTTGTCAATAAAGAGATTCTTGAACTGCTCCTTCTGACTTTCAGTAAGTTCTTTCTTGAAATACAAGCATTCCATTGCTTTGTCGTAATCTTTTGCCTCTATTGCTGCATAGTATTCTTTTACGACACCCTCAGGCGAGTTATTAGAACAAGACATGAAACAAATAGTGACTGCAATAACAAAAAAGAGAGAAAGTAATTTTTTCATAATTGAAATTTTAAGATTAATAATAAATGTTTATATAAATTCTCTAAGGATGTGTTTGCGGACATTTGGCCCCTTCACTACCCTTTTAACTTCTCATTAAAAACTCTTGTACTTCACAACAAATTGAACAAACGAAAATTGTTTAATACAAATATACGAATAATTCTCAATCCTAAGATAATTATCAATACAAAATAATGGGTTTCGAACGAAAATTCATAAATTTGCATTATGAAATTTTCCAAAATTGCTATACTTACTGCTGTATCGTCAACTTTCATCGCATGTACAGAACATCATTCTGTGAAGATTGCCTACGAAAATGAATTCCGCAACGGCGATATAGTTTTCCGCTGTGGAAGCGGAATGGAAAGTCATGCTGTTACAGAAGCCAGCAATTCTTCGTATTCGCATGTTGGAATACTGTTTTTTGACAGCATACAGAACACATGGATGGTGATTCATGCCGTGCCCGGCGAAAGCGCCCCAGAAGAGGCTGATACTCTAAAGTACGAATCCTTAAGCGAATTCTTCAATCCGATGAGAGCGGAACGGGGAGCATTTGCAAAAATAAAATGCCACGACAGCATTGCTGCCGCAGCATCTCTTTATGCGCTCGCCAAATACCATGAAGGGGTGCTGTTTGATGATGATTATTCCCTATCCGACACCACGTCGCTATACTGCACAGAACTCGTATGGCAAAGCTATCTGCATCAAGGCATAGACATTACTGGCGGCAATATGGAATCATCCATCACTCTTATTTGCAAAGATTCCCTATGCATATATCCATCTACAATTATCAACAGCACAGCTATTGAGTCCATCAAGATTTTCCCTGAACAAACATCCAGTAATTGATGATAGATACTAGCAAGCATTTTTACGTTGCACAAGGAGAAATAAGAAAAATAAAGCCCCATTTGCCAGCAGAGGGTGCAAATATGGATTAGGGCATTGTATATTGGATAGGGCAACAAAAAAATGTCTTCGTATGCGCATTGCTTACGAAGACATTTTTTGTTGTCGAAAAAGATGAATCAGCTATGTATCTCTAAAACAAACTGAACACCCTTTTTATAATCATCATTAAATCTCAGAAGTCCGTTCATCTTATAAGCCTTAAGGCTGCATATTGGCAATCCCAAGCAATCTTCTTTTGTCAAATCGAAAATTCTTGTGAATGGCTTGAAAATATTCGCTTTCTCTTCATCAGATAAGATAAGTCCTGAGGCACTTATCAAAATATGACAAGTATGTGAGTTTCTCTTCTTCAACTCCATTGTTATCTTCTCTGTTTCTGGCTGTTTAGCGACATAAGCTACAATATAGTCAAGCACTTCTTGGAGTGGCTCTTTGCTTGCAGGGAAAGTCATCTTTGACACACTAACAACAACAGGTATTTCACGCTTGAACGATGCCTTTGCTGTCTCCATGACATTCTCACAAACAGAATTAAGAGCTATCTCCTTCAATTCAAAGCGGTTTTCACGAGTGCTTTCAAGTTCCATATACTGCTTTGCCTGACTGATGAGTCCACGCAGAGCAACGACATTAGGTTTTACCTCTCCAGTCTCTATGCCGTCCAACGATGGATTTATCTGCTCGCCAAGATTGTCAATGAATGTGCTCTTCAGCTCGTTGTTTTCGTTGGCGATCTCCAAACTCTTCTTCAGCTTCTTTATTGTCAAGAGATTCTTCAGCATGATTCCGATGAATACCACAAGAGCGCCACCCAATGCAGCTGAAAGCACAGACAAGAAAACAATCAGTCCCTTTTGAGTTCCAATCGTATTATCCATGTCAGAAATGGTATTTTGTGAAGCGTCATATTCCACCTTCAACTTCTTGAGCTCTTGAGCTGCTCTTACCGCTGCTGTTGAATCCTGCCATGCAGTATAAAGTCCCTCAACAATACGAGCAAGTCCCTTGTCGCCACTTGACTTGGCCTGGCTGAGGAGTTCCTTGTAAGTAGCCTCAACCTTGTCGCTACCCTTGTCAGCCATTCTTATGTTGACAATCTCACGATAGCATTTTGAACTCTTGTCGCTCTGTCCATGATTGAGGTAGAATCTTGCAGATGTGAAAAGGAAGTCTTCCTTAACCTCTTTTGACTGCGCTCCATTAGCATACTGCTCAAGAAGCATAAGCTGCTCTTTGCATTGCTGACTCTTATTGAGCTGAACATACATGCGAAGTCTTTCCTTTGTCACGATATAGCGAAGAGCGGAAGCTTCCTTGCCCTGCGCCTGCGCCATTATTGCTGCATCAAGATTTCGGCATGTGGCAAAAGCTTCTTTCCACTCACGGTTTGCAGTCTGCCTCTGGCTTGTCTGGACACCCTTTTCAACAGACGCTTTGAGTGCGCTGTTTTGAGCATGCAGAGACATGACACCGCAGATAAATGCGATTAAAAAGATATGTTTTTTCATGATTGAATAATGTTTAATTATTTTATCTAATTAGTAGGCAGTGACAAATTTAATACTTTCGTCAACAACTTGTAACATAAAAAAAGATAAAAATGACATTATGGTTAATCAAAATCGCATTTTTATTATTTTTTCAGCATTTATCGGCTATTCAAATTACAATAAGCATTTTGAAAAGCCCCACTTTGTATATGTTCCATTAACCACACTTTAACTCCACAACAAGTGGGAGCGAAACTTGTATTATATATATAATAGTATAAGTATGGCAAGGGGCAGATAATATAAAACACATTTAATAATTTCCAATACCACTCCATTATCACCCAGAACAGCAAGTATCTGAGTGTAGTCAAGGCATTGGATAAACTGTGACGAAAAGAAAACAAAGATGAAATAAAAGCCTGATTTTTTTATGAAACTTGAATGAGCATTAACAAAGTCATCAAGTGTGACAAACTTGCCTGAAGTGTACCCATACACGTTTGCTATCAGAATAAACAAGCAAACAATGAGTCCGTACACCCCTTTTGAGAATGGAGAATTGCTTATTGTGCCAAACGCACTTAGAAGGATAGCATTTGGCATCAGGAGGAAAGAGGAAAAGACACACAACACAATGACAACAGTAATAATGGTTGTCTGTAGCGCTCTTTTCTGCTTTAATGAAATATGTCCACTGAACAATTTGAAGATGTCAGATTCTATCAATGACCCCACACCAATAAGTCCAAGTATAATCTCTCCAAATGGCACAGTACAGAAATTACTGACAAGATGGCTTGTTAGCCATCGGATGCCATGAGGAGAGAGCAATCCATTGATAGAATCAAAGTAAATGCATAACAGCCATGAGACAATCAGTAGAAGCACGAACAACGCCACAACAGTCAATAAAAACCATTGCGTCAGCTGTCTCAATACACTTCTATACCTGTTCATCGCCTACTTATGTTGAATAATACACAAAGCTATTCGTCGTCTGGCTCTAAATTGTCGATGTCGAGAATACGAAGCTCTAATGCTTTTGTGACAAGACGGGTGGCGTTCACACCAATATGATCCTCACCAAAAAGACGATTTACAAGGTCATTCTGCCTCTTCTCAATGCTTTTCACTCCAAAAGGCATGCCTTTGAGGTTGGCTATCATGTCTTTGGTATATCCAAGGGCAAGATGACGGAGGAATCTCTCATCGTATTCATCGATATCGAAATTGAGGAACGCCTCTTGTTTCAAAGACTCATTAAGGACAGATTTGCGGAATCGCTGGAGTATCTTTTCAAGTATAGGCTGATTGAAAACCATACGCTTGCCATTAAGCACACTTTGCACATCGCCTTTAGTCAGGAGTTCGCCACTCTTCAAGATGATGCCATCTGTACCTGCGTCAAGTGCATTAACCCATAACTTCTCATTCAGAATCTCGCCAGTAAATATCAGCACATGCACATCTGGATAACGACGGCGAAGCTGCTTGCAGACATCAATGCCAACAGTCGTAGAGCCACCTAACCCCAAGTCGAGAAGCACCAAGTCTGGCTGATTGTCACGCATCAGTTTCCAGAGCTCGGTCTCATTCATCGCTGTGCCGATAATCTCTGCTTCAGGGATCTCTGAGCGGAATATCTCTTTTGTGCCCTTCATCTCAAGAGCAACATCTTCAACTATAATTACTTTAAAAGGATTCATATCTTATTTCTTTTTTTTCTTTACTAAAACAAATAGTCTTTATTTATTCACAGCAGGAAGAGTGAAAATGAAGCTTGAACCTTCGCCATCTTCATCGTTTTGAACAAAGATGCGACATCCCCTTTGTGAAGAGTAAGCATCGTGTTCACGGATTATCTGCCGGGCGAGCATATACTGCGCACCTATCAGCTTGTCGTTTTGAGAGTCGTACTTCATGTGATCCACATAGAATAGCAGCGGAATCTCCGCCTCATCATAAATATACTGTGTATCTTTGAATGCAAACTTAATAAATCCATCTGAATTTTCAAAATTTACAATCAAATTTCCACCAGAATTATGTTCAAAAAACAATGACAGCACATTGTCAATAAGCGTCTGGATGAAAATCATATCACCCTGAATGGACAAACCACCAGCATTCTTTATGGTGATTGCAGACTGACTTCCTGCCTTCTTTGCCATCTTTTTGAATGTTTTGACAGTCAAATCACCAATATTCGAAACAGGTATTACCGAGCGCTTGAACAGCACTCGTTCGACCTGCTTTGCTGCACAAGAATACAGCAGCATGAATATCTCCTTGTAATAACTCATCAATTCATTGATGTCATTTACCTTCTCGCTGAAGTCTTCTGCCTGCAAACCGGCATCAACAATCTGCTTTATGCGATTAGGGTAATACATCGTTTCATGCTTGATTGTTGACATGCAGTTGTCCATAATCATATTCTGGATATGTATCTTCTGCTCTTCATTCTCCGTTCGCAGCCTCTCGTCGGCTTTAAGTTCAAGCAATTCGTTCATCTCGCCAACTTTCATATACGAGAAATAGAGATGAATGCTCAAGAAATGCGAGACAAGATTCATGATAAGCTGTTCGTCGGACGACAGCCGAGCATTGTGGAAATACAAACCTATCACACCGATAAGTTCGCTGCCCTCATCATCGGATACACGAAGAGGATAAACATGGAAATGTCCATTTAAGGCGATAAGTTTCTCCTTCGTCTGATATGCATTTTTGAGTAGTCCTTCGTATATCTCTCGTTCATCGTCATCACCAGTCAAATAGAAATCATATTTATCCTCCTCCTCTCTTGACGGAAGCATGACACAGACAGAGTCAACAGATTTAATATCAGACAGACTCTCATGGAAAATCTTTGGCAGCTGCTGTTCATTTGACAGGAACACATTCTTGTTCAGCTGTATAAACTGCCTAATATTGAATATGAAAAGCTGCTTATGGCGATAATGCATAAAAAAGAACACAAGAACAACTCCAAGCATAAACAAGCCCAAGACGACAGCCAACGTCTTCTTGTTGCGGTTTGCCTGCATTATGTCGTTGCAATACTTTTCAAGCTGTGTGTCTTGACTTGTGAGAATATACAATCTTGTGAATATCTCATTATTATAACGATAGAGCTTGCTGTCATTTAGCGACAAGGCAGCAATGGCTAACTCATTTCGCAAGGCAATGATAAGATTGTAATCTGTGACAAATCCACTCTTAAACAGGTTAATCTCAGCCATACTTGTGCCATTGCATTCCATTATATACTCCCCATCAGGATGCTGCATGAGGTAAAACTTATTAAGATAATGTATGGCAGTATCAGCATATAGCAACGATTGCTCGAAATCGTGGTCAACATTCGACATGAAAAGCATATCATTATAATATGCCGCGCTATCAAGATAAGTGCTATCCACTACTACTGTTGCTTCACTATTGTAGTCATCGTTTGCGGGCAACGCAAACATGCTTAAAGGAGTAACGATGAATAGCAATAGCAATGACAATGTCTTCAAGACACCTTTCGGCAGTCGGAAATAGAAGCGGCTTCCCTCTCCCATCTTGCTCTCCACTCGGAAATCACACACATCAAACAAAGCATTTGTCTTTTTGTATTTACCTATTATTCCTTTGCAGTTCATCAATCCAAACCCAAATCCCTTATTGCTCTTTATGTCATCGGAGTTTTTGCCAGACATTCCTATTTTGCTTGAGTCATAAACCTTAGAGTTGTTAAGCGTGTCAACATCCTCCTGCGACATTCCATGTCCTGTGTCTTTAACTGAAATCTCTACATATTCATCATTTTCAACAGCATAAAGATCAACAACGCCACCCTTAGGTGTGTATTTGCGCGCGTTATCCAAGAGCGTATTCATCATGAAGAGCGTCAATGACTTGTCTGCTTTCACAACAGATGTAGTATCAGCGATTTTCAATGTCACACCTTTTATGTCGAATGACTTAGCACCACGTTTCAATGTGTCAAACAATGACTGGAGACTGAAATTCTCAATCGTCAAGGTGACAATACCCTTGCGTATTTTCACCCAATGTCCAAGCACATCATTAAATTCATTTATCTTGTCAATAAGCTCTGACAGATATTGCAACCGTCCATTAATGTCAGAATCAACAGCATCCTTCCCCTTTTTAAGCACGTCAACCTCATGCAAGGCGCGATCAAGAAAAGGAGTAATGCCGTTTATGATGGACATGCTCGTGAGCTTCTCTATATACATACGCTTATTGTCTTCAAACCTTTTCCTTGAGACATAGATATCGCTGTCTATCTTTCTCTCCTCTTCAGAGAAAGTGATAAATTTCAGGCCATTCTGCAGCATCCACTCATAATACACAACAAGAATGCTGAACAGTTCTCTGTCTAACTCTGGCAGAGTCGAAGCATCAAGCTTTGTCCAATCCTTTCCCTTGACTTGCGGGAACAGCTTCTCTACATCACTATCTGTCATTGCATGCAGCATCTGTACGAAGTCCTCTTCATCTTCTATTTCCTCAGAGAACACACCCGACATTTTTTCACAGATATCAGTAATGCTGCTAAGCATATCAATGTTTTTCAGATACTTTTTACTACTCTTCCTGTAAAAATATATTAATGTCCAAATCAGCAGGATTATCGCCACGGCAAAAACAATGATGAGTATATTTAGCAAGCCCTCTTCCTTGCTTAGCTTCTCTTGGCGCTGCTGTACGTACTGGTCTTGACGAGTAGCATCAAGAATGTCAAAATATATATTGTGATTGTAGTCTGACTCACTCTTCAAGCCCATGGCGCCGTACACAATGCTGAGCTGCTCACGGATGGCCAGCATCCAGTCAGGCACGCAAACAATGCCAGGAGACAATATCCATGTCATCTCCAAAGACAATGAATCAGAATGTTCCGAATATGGAAGAAGCATGTCGTCTGTATCACCTGAGACAGAATGCCTGCTACCCACTTCCGTCTCATGGGCAACAGGCGAGTTTGCCTGTTTATGATGAATATTTATAAGCTGAAGAGCGTGCTCAAGCTCAGTTAATGCAGATTCATAGTCGCCCTTATGGCAATAATAATCAGAAAGCGTGATGAGCGAATTTGATGCTATAAAATAATTGCCATACTGATTTGCATATTCTAACGAACGAACAGCAAAATAATATGGGATATCATCATCAAACTTTTCTTTTAGCATCTCTTCCAAATACACAATACCAGAAGGACGCATATCGCCAGATAACAATACTGAGCGCGAAAAACTGCATAATCCCGTAGATAAGAAATATGTGTAGTTCTTTTGTTTGCTAATAGCAAGCAAACGATGCAGGTTTCTACGCTGTTCGTCACGAGCTTCGTCCGTTCTGCCATTCATCACACTATACTGAGACTTAATCTGCAGATAAGTACAATATTGTGCTGAGTCTGTGATGAACAAATCAAGATTGTCGTCAAGCCACTCTATGTCTCCAGCAATATCTTCCTCTTTTCGCATCTTAACATCATAGCTATATGACACAAAGTGGTATTCCGCACAAAACGCGTTCCAAAGAAGCTGCTGGTGAGGTGTCATATACTCCTTTTCATCTTCCACATTTGCCATTCGCAGTACAGCGTCATTTCTGTAATCATAGAAATCCTTGCTATGGGATGTCATAAGGCAAACAGACATCATGCCAACATCAGCTATGCCACATAAAAGATCATTGCTCGAATTGTCAAGCACTTTATGATAGCACACCTTTGCAGAATCATAATTCATGAGCAAACCCTGGATATTGCCTCGATTTATATAAGCTTCAGACAGACCGTCAACATAGGATGTTGATGAGTATCGCTCGAAAACCTCATCTACATATTTAGATGCGTCTTCTAAAGATACGTATTTCTGATTATATGAGAGAGCGTTTAGTGAATCTATCGCTTTGCGCTCTGACTCATAGTTACTGTCGCAACTAACAGTAGAAAAAAATATTGCTATAATGACAAATATGGCAGAATAAAAGACTTTCAAAACTGCTACGAGAATATTTCGTTAATAAATGGCATAAAGATGTGTTATATAAACTACGATTAAGAACTTGAATACTAATTTATATTAGACGCCTTTACACAGTATATAGTCACAACTTGCAAAATTAAGCAAATAAAGTCAAGATTTTATTATGATAATAAAGTTTTTTTGTAACTTTGAATATTATTTATAAAAACACGCAAGAATTATCGCCAAATGACATACAAAGAAACAACGGATTATCTGTTCAATTCTGCTCCACTTTTCCAAAACATAGGAGCTGGTGCCTACAAAGAAGGATTATACAACACTCATAAACTTGATGAATATTTTGGTCACCCACACAGGAAATTCAAAACGATACATGTAGCAGGAACGAATGGAAAAGGTTCATGCTCACACACCATAGCAGCCATTCTTCAAGCATCCGGATTGAAGGTGGGACTGTTTACTTCACCACATCTTGTTGATTTCAGAGAAAGAATAAGAATAAATGGTGAAATGATTGATGAACAAAGCGTTATTGATTTCGTTGAACAACACAGGCCGTTCTTCGAACCGCTGCATCCTTCTTTCTTTGAAATCACAACAGCATTGGCTTTCAAATACTTTGCTGACCAACATATCGACATTGCTGTTGTAGAAGTAGGACTGGGGGGAAGACTCGACTGTACTAATATCATCACGCCAGAAATAAGCATCATTACGAACATAAGTTTTGATCATGTACAGTTTCTTGGAGACACACTTGCAAAAATCGCCAGCGAAAAAGCAGGTATCATTAAGACTGACATACCAGTAGTAATTGGGGAATATAATGAAGAAACAAAACCTGTATTCACCAGTAAGGCTGACGATGTAAAAGCACCTATATTCTTTGCCGAGGATGATAAAGAAGTATTAGATTATACTTTCAATAACAATAACCATATTGGTTATAATACAAAGACTTATGGTAATATAATTGGCGAGTTAGGTGGCTATTGTCAAACAAAGAACACAAATACTATTTTATGCGCTGTAAAACAATTACAGAAGCAAGGATTCGGCATCAACAATGAACATATAAAGAAAGGTTTTGCTAATGTCTGCGAGTTAACAGGCTTAATGGGTAGATGGCAAAAGGTCGGCACATCGCCAGAAGTGGTCTGTGACACCGGGCACAACATTGGAGGCTTTGAATGGATAGCAAAACAGCTTAATGGGATAAGGAAGCCATTGAGAATTGTTTTCGGCATGGTTAACGACAAAGACATAACTGGAGTTATTTCTATGCTGCCAAAAAACGCCCAATATTATTTCTGCCAGGCAAGCGTAAAACGAGCTCTACCTCATTCGGAGATAAAAAGAATATCCTATAGTTTCGGGCTAAAGGGCGATTCTTATCCATCTGTAGGCGAAGCTTATCACGAAGCACTTAGTGACTCCACCGCTGATGACTTCATTTATGTAGGCGGTAGCAGTTTTGTTGTGGCAGATTTTCTGACCATTTTAGGAAAAGAGAAAAATGATTGTGTCTAAAATTTCAAATATTACACGTTTGTATCGAAAAAACTTCATGGATTTTTCGTTTAGATGAAAAAAAATCATTTAATTTGCAATAGAAAAAATCAGACGCGTATGATATTTTAACGATACGCATTTCCTAATTTACAAAATTTACAAACATTATAAACTTAAAATAGAGCAAATATTATGAGCACTATTCAACCAAAACTCAGTGGTCTAAAGCCAGAGAATTTCCAGAAAGAAATCAAAGGCAAGAAAACAGATCTCTACACACTCGTAAACAATGAAGGTTACGAAGTATCAATCTGTAATTATGGCGGCGCTATTCCTGCCATCATGGTTCCAGACCAGAATGGAAAAGTTGCAAATGTCATACAAGGATTTGACAATCTCGACGAATATCTCAAAGGCAATGAGCCATTCCTCTCAACTCTTATCGGAAGATGGGGAAATCGTATCTGTGATGGCAAGTTCCAGTTAAACGGCAAAGAGTATCAGCTAGCCCTTAACAATGGAAAGAATCACCTCCACGGAGGTCCAACAGGACTTCACGCACAGATTTGGGATGCCTATCAGACAGGTCCTCAGAATCTTACTCTCAACACTATTCTTCCTTATGGTCACGAAGGATTCTCTGGCGAAGTAAAGATTTCTGTTGAGTTTACATGGACAGACGACAACGAGCTTATTCTCGAGTATTTCGCTACAACAAACAAGAAGACTATCATCAACCTCACTCACCATGCATTCTTCTCATTACAGGGAATAGACAATCCTACTTCTACAGTATTGGATCAGCTTCTTGAGATGAATTGTGACTTCTACCTCCCTATCGATGAGACTTCAATCCCTACTGGTGAGATTCTCAAGGTTGAAGGCACTCCATTCGATTTCCGCACACCAAAGGCTATTGGACAGGACATCGAAGCTGACAATGAGCAGCTCAAGAATGGTTCTGGATATGACCACAACTATATTTGTAATAAGAGAGAGGTTGGCGAGCTTACACTTGCTGTTCGCCTTACAGACCCTAAGTCAGGACGTGTGCTCGAAGCTTACACAACAGAGCCTGGTATGCAGCTTTACACAGGAAACTTCCTTTCTGACTTCACTATCCAGAACGGATGCAAGTCGCAGAAGCGCTCTGCTGTTTGTTTCGAGGCTCAGCACTTCCCTGACTCTCCAAACCGCCCTTATTTCCCATCTACTGTTCTCAAGCCAGGTGAGAAGTACAACCAGAAGACAATCTACAAGTTTACAACTAAGTAAACACATATATAACGCCCTCGTTCATATTATTATGGACGAGGGAAAGTTATTTACATAAGGAAACTAACTTAATAACACTAAATCATATAAAACCAATCAATTATGAGACTAACAATTGATGATGTAAGAAGTCGCTTCAAGAAGCACTTTAATAATGAAGAAGGTTCTGTTTACGCTTCACCAGGTCGTATAAATCTTATTGGTGAGCACACTGACTATAATGGCGGATTTGTTTTCCCAGGTGCTGTACAGCAGGGAATGATTGCAGAAATCAAGCCAAATGGCACTCGCACTATCCGTGCATATTCTATCGACCTGAAAGACTATGCTGAGTTCTCTATTGACGATCCTGCTGGCCCTACTGCAAGCCACTTCCGCTATCTTTTCGGAGTAGCACGCGAGATGATGAAGCTTGGTGTAGCTGTTGAAGGTTTCGACACAGCATTCGCTGGTGATGTTCCACTTGGTGCAGGTATGTCTTCATCTGCCGCTCTTGAGTCAACTTACGCATTCGCTATCAACGATTTGTTTGGTGACAATAAAATCGACAAGATGACTCTCGCTAAGGTTGGTCAGGCTACTGAGCACAACTACCTTGGTCTTAACTGCGGTATCATGGATCAGTTTGCTTCTGTACATGGCAAGAAAGGTAACCTCATGCGCCTCGATTGCCGCTCAGGCGAATTTGAATATTTCCCATGGAATCCTAAGGGTTACAAGCTTGTACTTATCAACTCATGTGTAAAGCACGAACTTGCAGGTTCTCCATACAACGACCGTCGTAACTCATGTGAAAACGTAGCTAAGGCTTGCGCTGCAAAGCATCCTGAAGCAAAGATTGAGACACTTCGTGAGTGTACTTGGGATATGCTTGAGGAAGTGAAGGGTGAGTGTTCTGAGGAGGACATCAAGAGAGCAACATTCGTTCTCGGCGAGAAAGACCGCGTACTTGCTGTCTGCGACGCTCTTGAAAGAGGCGACTATGAGACTGTTGGTCAGAAGATGTATGAGACTCACTACGGACTCTCTAAGGACTATGAGGTATCTTGTGAAGAACTTGACTTCCTCAATGATATCGCAAAGGAGTGCTCTGTGACAGGTTCTCGTATTATGGGTGGTGGTTTCGGCGGTTGTACTATCAACCTCGTTGCTGAAGAACTCTACGACAATTTCGTTAAGACAGTTGTTCCTAAGTTCGAGGAGAAGTACGGCAAGAAGCCTATCGTTATTGATGTTGTCATCGGTGATGGTTCTCGCAAACTTTGCTAATCAGCACTTTACGGTAATTAATTAAACTAACACTTTAATAACTAATGGGCTCAAGTCTCTATATTACTTGAGCCCAATTAATCATATTTATGGCACAACAAAAAAGAAATTGGGTAGCTATCATCACAATGTTCTTTATTTTTGCGATGATTAGCTTCGTGACAAATATGGCTGCTCCTTTTGGTAACATTTGGGGTATGTCATACGAATGGGCCGGAATGATGGGTAACATGATGAACTTTGCAGCTTATGCCGTTATGGGTATTCCTGCAGGAAATATGCTCATCAAGTACGGTTATAAAAAGACTGCTCTTATCGCCCTCATCGTAGGTGCTATCGGTCTTGGCATCCAGCTTACATCTGGTATCGTAAACAATATCTATGTTTATCTGCTTGGTGCTCTTATCTGTGGATTCTGTGTATGTATGCTCAACACAGTTGTTAATCCAATGCTTAACCTCCTCGGTGGTGGCGGTAACACAGGTAATCAGCTTGTTCAGGCAGGAGGTTCTCTCAACTCACTTTCAGGTACTGCCACTCCTCTCCTTGTGGGTGTGCTTGTAGGAACACTCACAAAGGATTCATTCCCTGATGTTGCTCCACTTATCGTTACAGGTATCATTATCTTCCTTGCGGCTTTCGTCATCATACTCTTTATTAAAATAGAAGAGCCACAAGGCGACCTCAAGAATGTTTCTTATGAACACTCTGTACTCAAGTTCCGTCATGCTACTCTCGGCTTCATCGCTATCTTCTTCTATGTTGGTATCGAAATTGCCACACCAGGTATCATGAATCAATGGATAAGCCGTGAAGGTGGTTTTGAAGGAGCAGCTGCTGTTGCAGGATCTCTTGCTGCAATCTATTGGCTTCTCATGCTCGTCGGTCGTTTCACTTCTACTTTCATCTCTGGCTTCATTTCTACACGAACTCAGATGATAGCCGTAACAACTCTCGGCATTGCGCTTGTAATTGCTGCGATTTTCACAAGCAGCGTCACAACAACAATCAACATTGACCTTGGTTTTATTACGATTGACAACGCAACAGTTCCACTCTCATGTGTATTTATTTTCCTTTGTGGTCTTTGTACATCAATCATGTGGGGAGGAATTTTCAACCTTTCTACAGAAGGCCTTGGCAAATACACAGCAAAAGCATCTGGTCTCTTCATGGTGATGGTTGTTGGTGGTGGAGTTATGCCACTTGTTCAGGAGCGTGTCCTTGTTCCTACGGTTGGTTACCTCGGTTCTTATTGGCTTATAGTTGCCATGCTTGCTTACATCCTCTACTACTCAGTCATTGGATGCAAGAATGTAAACAAAGACATCAAGGTTGATTAATTGCAAAGCAAAAATTCATTAATACACAAAAAGAGAGGTTCGTAGTAATGCGACCTCTCTTTTTGTGTATTAATTGAAACGAATAACTAAATGAATGTCTCAACTATAATCAGTATCATACACTTTGCTCAACTTTTTCAGTGCTAACTGCGTGGCACTGTCAACTAAGTCAGGACGCATTCAATGCAAGTGTCAACCTTAGCAGTATTAACTAATGAATGTGTCAACTAAAACCAGTACCATACAGTCTGAAGTGAATAATTTTATTCACTTAGCGTGAATGCTTCTATGCAGCTCGTGTGAATGACATTATTCACAAGGCATGAATAAATTCATTCACTTGAACTGAATGAAATCTCTTTGTTTTTCAAAGGAAATGAATTTATCGAAGCACTCTTCACTCTTCATGTTGGGTCTTTAATATTATGGCAATCAGCAAGATGTGTGAATGAAGAGTGCTTTGCAACTCTTCATTCACTCTTCATTCGTCCAATCATAAGATTATCAATATGATAAGTTCCTTAAATGAAGAGTGAAGAGTAATTTAAATTTGTGGTGAAATAATTATAACCTCCCTTTAGAAGACTTTAGAAGGGTATTATTTTGCCATTAGTAAATTGCTAAAGACAACTTTACTTTCTCAAAAGAAGAGCCAATGAAACTTGGCAAGAAATAATCATTCAAAGAAATTTGTCTTTCGCTTTCTCGCTTCTTCTATACTAAGAATATTAGGACTCTCGCCAGCCTTCTCTGCACGAAGAGTTTCATATTTCTCATTGAGTTCATTTATGACTTCTTCACGAGTTTCTGGATTGAGCAACTTTGCGCTGGCGAGCACATTTTGAGATGCATCTTTCATCCACAGCACTGGTCCATGATAGACAGGAGCAATTTTCAATGCAGTATGCAATTCGCTCGTTGTCGCTCCACCAATCATTATTGGGATATTCACTCCTCGCTTTTCAAGAGTGCTTGCCACAGCCACCATCTCTTCAAGGGAAGGAGTGATAAGTCCTGAAAGGCCGATAATGTCAACATTCTCTGATATAGCTCTATCAACAATTTCATCAGTAGGAACCATAACTCCAAGATCAATGATCTCATAATTGTTGCAAGCGAGAATAACACTCACAATATTCTTTCCAATGTCATGCACATCCCCTTTCACCGTTGCAAGCAAAACCTTACCTGCCTTTGCTGCACCTTCCGAGCGGCTTGCCTCTATATATGGCTGTAGTATCCCCACAGCTTTCTTCATCGTTCGAGCAGTCTTTACAACCTGAGGCAAAAACATTTTACCTGCTCCAAACAATTCGCCAACGGCATTCATAGCGTCCATCAGCGGGCCTTCTATTATCGTCACCGGATTAGGATACTTTGCCAATGCCTCTTCAATATCCTTTTCGAGATAATCACCAACACCTTTTACTAAAGCATGCTTCAATCTCTCTTCCAAACCACTAGAACGCCAGTCGGATGCAGCATTTTTAGGCATTACACCACCATTCTTCATCGCTTCTTTTTCAGCGTCCTTTTCTGCTTTAATTCTGTCAGCCACCTCTATGAGGCGTTCGGTAGCACCTGCGTCAACGTTGAGAAGCACGTCATCGATAGCTTTCAACACATCTTCAGGAATATCGCTGTAAAGAACCTGAGTGGCAGGATTCACAATACCCATGTCTTGCCCTTTGCCTATCGTGTGATAAAGGAAAACAGAGTGCATAGCCTCTCGTATGTAATTATTTCCTCTGAAAGAGAAAGAAAGATTACTCATGCCACCACTCACATGAGCACCTGGCAGATTCTTCCTTATCCATTCTGTAGCACGAATAAAATCAATGCCATAGCTGTTATGCTCCTCCATTCCTGTTGCTACAGCAAGAACATTCGGGTCGAAAATGATATCATGAGGGTTGAATCCTACTTTGTCAACAAGTAGCCTATAGGCACGCTCGCAAATTTCTATCTTCCTTTCATAGCTTGTTGCTTGCCCTTTTTCATCAAATGCCATTACTACTGTTGCAGCTCCAAGTCGTTTGATCTCACGAGCATGAGACAGGAATTTCTCTTCTCCTTCTTTAAGCGATATTGAGTTTACAATGCTCTTGCCTTGTACACACTTCAAACCAGCAATTATCACATCCCAGTCAGAAGAGTCTATCATCACAGGCACTTTAGATATGTCTGGGTCGCTCATCAGCAGATTTAGAAACGTTACCATTTCCTGTTTTGCGTCAAGCAAACCGTCGTCCATATTTATGTCAATAACAAGAGCTCCATCTTCAACCTGCTTTCGGGCTATAGAGAGAGCCTCATCATAATTTTTCTCATTGATAAGTCGTAAGAACTTACGCGAACCAGCCACATTGCATCTCTCTCCTACATTCACAAATCGTCTTTCTGGCGTTAGTTCGAGGAGTTCAAGTCCACTTAGAATCATATTCTGAGCTGGCTGAGCAGGTACATGAGGCTTTTTACCTTCAACAAGTGCAGGATACTCAGCAATATACGCTTCTGTTGTACCACAACAACCGCCAATGATATTCACGAGTCCTTCATCAACATATTCAGCAATCTGCTGAGCCATCATCTGAGGTGTCTGGTCATAGAGTCCAAGAGAATTAGGCAATCCTGCATTCGGATGAGCAGAGATGTAATAAGGAGCCTTTGCCGCAAGGAGTTTTAGGAAAGGCTTAAGCTGTCGTGCGCCAAATGAGCAATTCAGGCCGATAGATAAGATATCAGCATGCTGTACACTTGCAAGGAAAGCTTCGAGAGTCTGGCCAGAAAGTGTGCGACCCGCAGTATCGCTAACTGTAACAGAAAGCATAATTGGTATGCGCCTGCCTTTTTTCTCCATAATATTCTCGGCTGCATAGATACACGCCTTAGCATTGAGAGAGTCGAAGATTGTTTCAATAAGCAAAGCGTCAACCCCGCCATCGATAAGTGCCTCAATCTGTTCACAATATGCCTCAACGAGTTCATCATAGCTTAAAGAGCGCAAAGCGGGATTGTTCACATCTGGAGATATGGATAATGTTTTATTTGTCGGTCCTATATCTCCTAATACGAACCTTGGCTTTTCAGGATTTCTATGAGTGTATTCATCCGCCAACTCTCGCGCGATAGCCGCAGCCTTGAGATTTATCTCACGGCAGTAGTCTTGAACATTATAGTCTGCCATGGACACCCTCTGGCTTGAGAATGTGCATGTAGTAATGAGGTCTGCTCCTGCATCAAGATATTTTTTGTGTATATCCTTAATGACATCTGGTCGTGTTATACAGAGAATATCATTATTGCCCTTCATCTGACCAGGTATTTCAGTAAAGCAGTCTCCTCTAAAATCCTTCTCTTCAAGATTGTACTTCTGAATCATTGTGCCCATCGCACCATCCAGAATCAAAATTCGCTCTTTTATTACGTCTGTTAAAGTCATATTATAGTCTTTTGCGCCAAGAAAGTAAAATGAAATCAGTCTTTTCTACCACCGAATCTCATCACTTAATGCTTCATTGCTCTATCCATTTCTCTCTTGTCTTCTCGCTCCTTCAAACTCTGACGCTTGTCAAACTCTTTCTTTCCTCGAGCAAGAGCTATTACCATTTTCGCAAGTCCCTTTTCGTTGATAAACAATCTTACCGGCACTATTGTGAAACCTGGGGATTTTGTGTCCTCGCGAAGATTGTGAATCTCCTTCTTATTGAGCAACAGCTTTCTCTCTCTACGTTCAACATGATTGTTATATGAACCTTGATCGTACAGAGCAACATACATATTCTTAACCCACATTTCACCATTGTTAATATAGCAGAATGTATCCACAAGACTCGCCTTTCCTGCACGAATAGATTTGATTTCCGTGCCTGTCAGAACAATTCCTGCTGTATAGGTGTCAACAAACTCATAGTCATGCTGAGCCCTTTTATTCTTTATGTTAACGTCTTGCTTTCCCTTTAAAACCTTCTTTGCCATAATTTAAGCATACTTTTCTAAATTCTCAATAACCATCTTTGCTACAGTTGGTGTCACATCCTCCTGAAAATCATCCAGAAATTCATCTCCAAAATCATTCAACTCCTCCATTTGTTCATAGAGAGCCATAAATTCCTCCTCCTCCATGTCCGCAAGCAGTTCGTCTTTATGTGCATAATACTGCCGTTTAACATCATAAAGAAGTTTAGAAAACTCCCTCATCCCCCACTCTTTCTTTACGACATACGGGAACGCCCCCTCAAGCACATAAGGAGCATAGCCATTGGCAATAAGCTGGATAAAGCCGCCCTCCATCACTTCATCGAGGATATACCTGTAACATAGAATTGAATGCTGGTCATTACTCAACATGCCCATATTCTCGGCAGTCAAGCTTCCACCAACAGCTTCAAGATAACTGTCAGTTATATAGATAATAAAATCACCTGCTGAATACTCTTCATACTTCTTTAAGAGAAGATTCTTGTCTAAATTTATCATTATTCTCTGTCACTAAAATACAGTCTTAAAATTGAACTACAAAGTTACACCAACTTTGTCGTATTATCAAACATATATCTTACAAAAAGTGTTTTTTTCTTTATTTATGAAGTTTTTCGTGGAAATATTTCTATATTATTATAAAAAGTGTTTACTTTGTCTCAAAATACTAATTAAATAAAATTTCGACACATGAAAAAAAACATTTTAAGTATTATTGCAATTGTTGCTGCGTTCACATTTGCTTTACCTTCAATGGCACAGTTGAAGATTGGACTCAAAGGTGGTTTGAACCTCACTAACGTAACCTTAAGTGACCGTGTAAATCCACAATATAATTTCAGAACAAATAATAGAGCAGGATTCTTTGTCGGTCCTACTGCTGACATCACTCTCCCTGTGGTTGGTCTTGGAATTGACGCTTCTATACTCTACAACAACAAGGTCATTTCTATTGAAGAAGACAAGAAAACACTCCACTACATCGACGTTCCTATCAACGCTAAATATACAGTAGGATTTAGCAGCCTTGCAAGCATCTATTTTGCAACAGGTCCTCAGTTCTCATACAACGTAGGTGACAGAAACTGGACAACAAGAGGTATTAATTATGGTTGGGAACTCAACCAATCTGAATTTTCATGGAATGTAGGTGCAGGTGTTACAGCATTGAGCCATCTTCGTGTTGGATATAACTACAATATCGGTTTGGGTTCAACAAAAGAGAGAAGAGAAAGCCTCGTATCACCTGAAACCATCAAACTCAAGAACAACACTCATCAGGTTTCTGTAACTTACTTCTTCTAAGCTAATTCGTTCATAACAAATAAGAAAGAGAGCCATCCATAGAGGAGTGGTTCTCTTTTTTTCAAAACATACACATAACTTTCACAAAGCCAAAAACAACTATCTATAAACATATTGTTTTTGAAACATATAACATTACTTTATTTATTTCACCAAAAATCATGAAAAAAACTCTATCTATCATTTTTCTTGCTTTGTTTGCAGTTACACTTTCTGCACAGAAGAAAATTCCATTCGTGTACTCTCAAGAAAACACAGGAGCCAGCTACCCTGCACCTGAAATGCCAGTAGCAGACAAGCTTCCCATTCGCAAGGAACTGCCAAACCCTCTCGAATGGTCAGATGGCAGCGGCACTGTACAAAACTTTTCTGAATGGGAGCGACGCCGTTCTGAGATAGCTCAGGAAATACAACACTATGAAATCGGAACAAAACCTGCAGTATCGTCAGAACAGATACATGCAAGAATGTCTAACGACACTCTCATTGTGGATGTCACAGTAGGCGACAGCACTATAACACTCTCTTCTGCAATAACATACCCGAAAGAAGGTAAAGCTCCTTATGCACTAATTATCGGAACAAGTCACAACTCTCTACCAGCTGAGATTCTCTTCCGAAACCCTATAGCACTTATGACTTATAACGAAAAGCAAGTGAATGGGTACTCGCAATTTCGAGGAAATACAGACCGCACTACATACCCGTTCGTGCATCTCTACCCTGAACTAATAAACAATGGAGCATATAGCGAATGGGCATGGGGATTGAGTCGCCTCATTGACGGACTTCAGCAGTTAGGCCCCAAAGTGACCAAGATTGATGTCAAGCGAATCGGAGTTACTGGTTGCTCATACGCAGGGAAGATGGCTCTCTTCTGCGGAGCTTTCGACGAGCGAGTGGCACTTACAATAGCACAGGAGCCTGGTGGTGGCGGTGCAGCAGCATGGCGCGTTTCTCGCACAATGGAAGATGTTGAGAATCTTGATAAGACAGACTACCACTGGTTTATGGAGTCTTTAAAAGAAAACTTCCACGAAGATAATGTTTACAAACTCCCTTACGATCACAACGAACTATGCGCAATGGTTTGTCCACGCGCACTACTCATCCTTGGCAATCCTGACTACAAATGGCTTGCCGACGAATCTGCTCGACAGAGTTTTGAGTCAGCGCAAACCGTATGGAAGAAGTTTGGGATTGGAGACCGAACAGCAATATCAATCGTTGGAGGACATGGCCACTGCCAACTTCCTGAATCGCAGTTTCCTATTGTGGAGGATTTCATCAAGAGATTCCTTTTGAAAAAGCAGTAAAGCAGAAAAAGCACAAATAAATAGCGGAGGATGCATTTTGAGTAATGCACCCTCCGCAATTTATTTAATACAAGGTATGTCGTCAATTTCTTTTTGCCTCTTCCCACAGTTTGTCCATCTCCTCAAGAGTCATATCCTTCAACTCTTTTCCTGCCTCCTTCGCTTTACTTTCAACATAATTGAAGCGATAAATAAATTTTTGATTCGTTATTTCAAGTGCATTGTCTGGATTTATCTTATAAAGACGAGCTGCATTGATAAGAGAGAACATGACATCACCAAATTCACGAGTAGCACGATCTTTTGCAGCAGCTTTTTCCTCTTCTGTATTTGCATTATTATATAATGTGTCAACTTCTTCTTCAAACTCCCCTATTTCCTCTTTAACCTTTTTCCATACATCCCTGCGCTCCTCCCAGTCAAAACCAACATTGCGGGCTTTGTCTTGAATACGGTAAGCCTTAATAAGAGAAGGAAGAGCGTCAGGAACACCAGAGAGGACCGTCTTATTGCCATCCTTCTCCTTTGTCTTTATCTGCTCCCACGTCTGAGCCACGTCATTAGCTGTCTTTGCCACAGTGTCACCATATACATGAGGATGGCGGAAAATCAACTTGTCACAAAGCTGATTACACACATCCGCAGCATCAAATGCTCCCTTCTCCTCACCTATCTTTGAATAGAAAACAATATGAAGAAGAACGTCACCCAGTTCTTTGCAAATATTAAGATTGTCGTCCTTCATAAGTGCATCACACAGTTCATAAGTCTCCTCTATTGTGTTAGGTCGCAAACTCTCATTTGTCTGTTTTCTATCCCATGGACACTTCTCACGCAGATCGTCCATCACGTCAAGCAGACGACCGAAAGCCATCATTTTTTCCTCTTTTGTATGCATAATAATCTTTTATGTGTGGATAATTTGAAAAATTTCAGCAAAGTTACAATTTTTTTATTGAAAAGCTTGCGTGATAAGAAAAAAGTCTCTACCTTTGCACCGCAATTGAGGGAGAGAGCCCTTAGCAAGCCTCTCACAACACCTCTTGCAATTCAGAATTCAGATTCCGGAAGGATGGGTGAGTGGCTGAAACCACCAGTTTGCTAAACTGACGTACGGGTTACCGTACCGGGGGTTCGAATCCCCCTCCTTCCGCTTTCTTTTCTGATTATTTGGCGAGTTCGTCTATCGGCTAGGACACATGCCTCTCACGCATGGAAGATGAGTT
>JAKSLL010000139.1 GCA_024401215.1 Bacteroidaceae bacterium | reverse complement strand
ACCACACAACGAGTGGAGCGTTATCGCTTGCGCTTTCGCAGAAAGAAACTTGTATTACTTACTTAAAAAGTACGTTATTCAACCCTTTTCAGGTATTCAATCATAAGAGCGGTGTCGCTGCCTATTAAAGGCATCTCAGCGCATGCAATTAAGATGATCTGGTCGTCGGATATGGCATGGATGAGAAATTTACCCTTGACACTACGCTCATCACGTTTAACACCGTCATCCCACAGAGTCTCGGTGACAAGGCACAAGACATCGCCCTTGAGGATGTAGGTGTAGGTGTTTATTCTTTGCTTTGTTGGGTCGTCTGGGTCAGGAAGGTAAAAACTATATTTGCCATCATTGGTGAAGGTGTAAGTGGCTTGTGGAACAAAGGAAGGTATATCGCTTTTGACTACTTCACCTTTTAATAAAGTGATGTTCTGTATTTTGTCGTATGTCCATGTGCCAGAGAGCTTAGCCTGTATCTGCTCAGAGGTGAGGACGTCATCCACCTTCTTCCATGTGAATGTGGCGGTGTATTGCGAACCGTCCTTGCGCTCTCGAATGGCAGACCACTTCATCACACCATCATTGATGGCGTCGATGTTCCACCACTCAGAGCTGTAGTTCTCTGCCATCTCGGGTTTCCAGCGTGAGGTGAGCTTGTTGCCCTCGATGTTGTACTCGCAGGCATCGTCAAGGCGAGGGAACCATACATCTGCCAACTTACGGTAGTGGATATAGGTGCCATCGGCGTAGTATGCGATGCGAGCCTTGGCATTTCCGTTGGCCTCATCGCCAGTCATCTCTACTCCTTCCCACATTCCGATGATGTCGTGTGAGAAATTGTCTGCACCCTTCTGTGCAGAATCGTCGTCCTTGCTGCATGAAACAAAGACCATTGCCACAGCCAAAAGGGCGAGGGCAAGAAATTTGTTTGTAGTCTTCATGGTCTTTATTATTTGTACTTGTTCTTTAAAAATGTGTTCACTTACTTATATAATTCAACTTTAGCAAGTATGCAACTTGCTCGTTTTGAGGAGTTAAAGGGGAGTTATCGCTTTGCTCGGAGTTAAAGAGACGTTTGCCATGTCAGACATTTGTCACTTTAACTACTCTTTAACTTCTCTTTAACTCCATAACAAGTGTAACTACTCAGCTATTGTTATTTTTAACAAAGATTGGCTTTGCCGAGCTGACGGTTCAACCTAATTCAACCAAATAGGAGCCTTTAGGCTCTTTGAATTTTCTTGATAGAAGAGCAAATCTTCCTAAAAATTAGGTTGAATTTGGTTGAACCGTCAGCTCGGCAAAGCCAATCTTTGTTTATAAATCATGACAAGCACAAGTTTATCACAACGCTGGCCTTCTGTTACGATATTGCCATCAACGGCATATACCACAGACTGTTCCTTGCCGTTGGTTGCCAGCAAATAGCGTTTGCCTTTCTCACTCACGCTCAGCTTAGCACGAACATGAAGGGCTTGCTCTGGGACGAAGCCATCTGCAACCAGACGTTCATGAGTGGAATTGTATGCCTTCTTCTTTTCCTTCATATCCTTAACCAAACAGTATTTTGTTCAAATTGCTGATACTCTCATCAACCCAATCCGACACACCATCAAGATCATTTCCACTAAGCATAGGAATTTCACTGTCCATGATATTTTGGAACATGCCATTCTCATCGATATAGTATCCCGATATGCTCATCGAGGAAAGAATGCAGTCATCCGAAACGACAGTCTGCTTCATACCTTTTTCTTCGGCAATAGAAGCAGCCAGTAGCACATTCACCACCGACATTATATATGGGCTGTGAGTAGTCACAACAGCCATACTTTGCTCCGAACCGTTCAAAAGAGCCTTCTTCAGCGAACGTACCAAACTCATTATCACAAGTTTCTGCGACTCTGGATACAGATTTTGTTCAGGTTCTTCGATAAACAACTGAGCTGACTGATATTCCAGCCTTCTGTATGAATTGCCATTGTCAGCCTTACTGATTTCGTTGCGTTCATGCATTGATAGCGAAGCATTATTTCCTACGCAATCTGTGATATAGTTAGCCATCACATCCATTGGCATAACGCTCTGCATACCGCTTGATGCATAAAAGGCTGGAGTTTCGGATCCATCTTCGCGAACCAGCACATCTGCGCCTGATTTATTCACATAACTGAAGCCACCTGTTGCAGCTAAGGTGAAAGGATGCTCGCTGGTATAAGGGCTCTTTGCCTCATCCCATTCGTAGATAAAGTTGAACAGGACATCTCGCTCTGTAGCTTTGTATGTTTTGTCAACATTCTGAATTGCCGAAATAAGGTTTCTTTCGGCAGGAATGTAGCATAACTTGGTATTGAAACGTTTTTCAGCAAATGACTTCTTGCGGAGGATTTTGGCATTGCCGTTCACGCCATGGTATTCGAGAGTGATGTTGTCGCCATCGTACTGGAGGTGAGTGTCATCAGTAAAGTAATCGTCATTGAGGCGATGGAACTGCTTGAGTTCCTTTACAAAGCGGTTATGGTGCGTGTACTGACTGACCATGTCATCGGTGGAAACCATGATCTTCTTTTCTATCCAACGACAGAAGCAGAGCACTTTCATAAAAGTGCTTTTACCCGCACTCTGACGGCCGATAAGAATCATCAGCGAAGTCAGCTGTATGTCAGACGAGTCCACTATCGGACCGAAATTCTTAATATGCAACGAAGCCATAATATTTTTCAATTGAGAAGAATTTCTCATAAAAGTTATACAAGTTTCTTTCTGCGAAAGCGCAAACGATAACGCAAACTCCCCTTTAACTCCCCCAAACGAGCAAGTTGCATACTTGCTCGTTTGGGGGAGTTAAAGGGGAGTTGAAGAGGAGTTATCGCTTTGCTCGGAGTTAAAGAGACGTTTGCCATGTCAGACATTTGTCACTTTAACTACCCTTTAACTTCTCTTTAACTACCCTTTAACCACACAACGAGTGGAGCGAAACTTGTATAAGTTATATGCAAAGTTAATTAATTAACATCAAATTCCAAAGGAATAAAAGTAAATATAGTAGTTTTTTATGTATTTTTAGCGGGAGAAGATAAATGAAACAGACAAGGCTTTCGCAGAAAGAAACAACTTCATAACAAGTGTAACTACTCAGCTATTGTTATTTTTAACAAAGATTCAATCTAATTCAACCAAATTGGAGCCTTTAGGCTCTTTGAATTTTCTTGATAGAAGAGCAAATCTTCCTAAAAATTAGGTTGAATTTGGTTGAACCGTCAGCTCGGCAAAGCCAATCTTTGTTTATAAATCATGACCTGAGTAGTTACTAACAAGTGGAGATTGCGTTATCGCTTGCGCTTTCGCAGAAAGAAACTTGTATTACGTTAGCTTTACTGTCTCTTAAATTTCACCTCTTTCACTCCTCTTAGATGGTAGGTGGCGACAGAAGCTCCTGCACTTGTTGTTGTGTAAGTGACAAACGAGAAAGTGCGTGTGCCGCCCTCACAGAGATACCTCACATTAGCCTTCGAAGTATCGGTCTTTAGCAGGGCAGAGCCCTTTCCATTCTTTATTGCTGTATTGAAAGCAGTAAGCACGGCATTGTCTGCATAAGCATTCATAATCTTTGTTGCCTGTTCTTCGCTCGGTATAGACCATCCTGTCAAGTCCGACTCTTTGTAGGAAGCGAGGGCGTCAGCAGCGGCATTTGGAGTTTTTGCGTTGAGCGAAGATGTCATTGATGCCCAATCCTTCATGCTCACAAGCAGAGCTTTGTCGCCCTCTACCACAGCCACAGCATGACCATTCCATACCGTGCCTTGCGCTGGTATGGCGTCAACAACTATAGTTGGGATATCCGACTTCGACGGCTCCTCTTCTATTACAGGATTATCAGGTTTTACTGGCTCCTTTTCTTCGGTATTTGTCTCCGGCGAATTTGTCTCTTGACCAAACTGGAAAGACTGCGTTACATCACTATTCCATGTGCCAGTAGAGATAGAGCATGACAAGCTATGCTTTGCGCTGTACGAACAAGCAAAATGGTATGGCGTAGCAGGCATGAGCGGTGACGAATAGGTTATCTGATAGTTAGACACTCCCTCTGGATATGTAAGGTCAAAAGAGATGACAGTTTTATCTGATGCTCCAGGAAGCACATACACCTTTCCCGTTGACCATGTGCCATCTTCTTTTTTTGTACACGGAATGCTTACAGGTGTCGCTCCTGAATACTCGCAGAAGTTTGTCACAGCGCTATACTGTGGCGACACCATCACAGAGACGGAAGTTGCTGTGTATGGAACATCTAACACATTGACATCCAGCGACGAGACGGCATAATTCATCGTCACATCCAGAAGCACATCAACATTGGCAACTGTAATGTTTGTGTTGCCAATCATCAGAGGATTCGTCGAATAGCCTGAAGAGAAATCTGTGCTGCCGCTTATTGCTGCTACCGAATAGGCGCCAGGAGAAAGCGACAGAGAGATGTTGTCTGCCTCGCTGTTAAGAGTCTGGTGCGAAACGACAGTTCCTGCAGAATTGTAAACATAGATTTCAACTGGGTAGGTAATCTTGTAAAGGTCTGAAGCAGCACGAGTGCTAATATTCACTTTACGGGGTTCTGTACTTTGTTGTGTACCTTCAGCGCTCTCTTGTTGGCATGCAACAAAAGCACCGGACACGATTAGTAGTAAAAGCTGTTTTTTCATTTTGTAGTATTATTAATGATTATTTAATATGGACGGTTGCTGCCGACAAAATTATGTACTTCCAATATAAATGCCAAAATTTCGTATTGTTTTCATCGCTTTTCTCCAATTTTTCCTCTTTTACCCCACCATTTGGAACATAGAGATAGCAAAAGTGGGGGTAATGCCATGTACTTTGACAAACCGAAAAAACACCTTTGCAACTACTCAGCGGTGGGGTACAAATAATGATGCTGAGTTGTTCTTTGAACACGGAATACAAGTTTCGCTCCACTTGTTGTGTAGTTAAAGGGAAGTTAAAGGGAAGTTAAAGGGTAGTTAAAGTGACAAATGTCTGACATGGCAAACGTCGCTCGCCAGCCACAACAAGTGGAGCGATGTCGTGCTTTATATTCACTTGGCGTGAATGCTGTCATGCAGTTGTCGTGAATGACAGCATTCACACGGCATGACTGACATTATTCACAAGAACTGAATAGCAGCATTCAGTTAGCGAGACATTTTTGTCAAATAAGAACACAGTTTTTGATTGTTATGTGGTAATAGATACGACCTGTATGGTTGACAAAAACACAAATCCACACCTTTGTCTTGATGCAATAGACCCCTCTAAGACTTCTCAATTCGTGATAGTCACGGACTTCGTCCCTACCCACAAGGGGGAGAAAAACACCATGCGGGACATTGGGCATTGCATATCTCACCCGGATGGCATCCTCCCCCAATGTTACCTTCCTCGCTTTTTGTAAGCACCTTACGGACTGCTTACGCTCGGTCGGTGAGATCGCTTCGCTAAGTTGGGGGAGTTAGAGGGGCACTTGTTTCAGTATAAACGAATTTTGCAACAAACTCATCACTCGTCACAATCTGCTTGTAAACGACTGAAATTAAAGCCTTTAGCACTGTGATGAGTAGTTTGCGACTCGTCACACACTCGTCACACTCATATAGCTCGGATTTACAGGCAGTTAAGGCTGTTTGTGACGAGTGACGAGTGTTTTAAATTTATACCCACCTCGGCCATCCCTGTGAGGTAGGGTGACACCATGAGGGGTGGATTGCAATGCCAAATATACTGGAAGTTGAAGGGAAGTTAGAGGTGATAAACAGCAGTCTCATTAAACATGCTATTTCCGAATGGTATGGATTTTGGTTTTGGTTAACCGTACAGCTCAAAATAATTAGCAAAATGCAAAATTAAGAAGTTTTTTTGCAAAAATTTACGTTTTACGAGTTGTGTTATGTTGTTTTTTCTTATTTTTGCAAAATATTTTAAAATATAAGTATAAAATAGGTTAATTTTTGGTTTTCTTTGCCCGATACCTGATGGCAGTCCTACTTCTCAGTCCGTGCAACAACAGAGTTAGAGATGCCAGCCGATGGCTAAGGTGAAAGAATATCCACATAATAAGAATAATTAGAAAAACTCTATATAATATTATGAAAACAAGAAAGATTAGCATGCTTGCCGCTGCCGTAGCAGCGATGACATCCTGCGTGGATGAGATAGCCCTCAGCACGCAGAACCAGAGCAAGCTCGACCATGTCTATTTCACAGCCTCTATAGCTGAGCAGGACTTCTTCGGCACAAAGAAAGCGCAGACACGCTCTGTTTCGGATGAGCGTCAGCGTGTGCAGGCAGGATTCTATGACCTCGCCATTGATGGCCGCAGCGACATCCGCCTCAGCGTGTCAACCCTCGACG
>JAKSLL010000138.1 GCA_024401215.1 Bacteroidaceae bacterium | reverse complement strand
GCTTCGAAGGCACCGTCACCTTCGACTCCACCAAACCCGATGGCACCATGCGCAAGCTCATCGATGTCACCAAACTCCACTCCCTCGGCTGGATCCATAAAGTCGAAATCGAAGACGGAGTCCAGAAACTCTTCGACTGGTACCAATCCTCTCTGGCATAAACATTACGGTTTTGCCATGAGATAATAAACTTTAGGCGTATGGGTGTCTGCCTTTCAGCAGCCATGATGCTAAGCCCTCGTGATTTTCCTGATGAGCGAGCTCCTCAACAAAATCACAAGCACTTATCATCACTCTCTAACGAGAGCCATCCCATACACCTAAAGAAATATAGCCCAAGGGCAGATAAACCGCCAATGGCGGAAATAAATCTCTGCACCATTATGGTACTGAAACAGAAAGATATCCTAGCTCCTGCCTTGAAGAAAGAACTACAAGATTATGTTTATGACATAATAGGCTATATGATAGATGTTTCCAAGGAACTCCCATGCGGATTACCGGAATATATCTATCAGGAAGCGTTTGATACCATCCTTCGTGAGCACAACATAGATCCTCACAAGGAGTATCGCCATTATCCTTTGTTCCACGGCAAGCGGATGGACTCCTTCCTGAAGATGGACTTTATGGTAGAACGTTCGCGAGGTAACATAGTGATTGAATGCAAAGCACTTGACAAGATTACGAATCACGAGCGTCAGCAACTCTTCTCCTATATGATAGCCTCAGAGTTTCCAATAGGTTTGCTCGTCAACTTTGCGCACTATCCAACTCCTTACATCGAGAGGTATTATTTCGACAAAAAGGACATGACGATCACAGCCTTTTAGTGTAGTCATGTTCAATCGGTACCAGCATTCTTAGGCATTTCTTTCTGGCCTTGCCATGAGATAATAAACTTTAGCTGTATGGGTGTCTGCTTATCAGCAGCCATGATGCTAATCTCTCGTGATTATCCTGATGAGCAAGCTCCTCCGTATAATCACAAGCGTTTATCATCACTCTCTAGCGAGAGCCATCCCATACACCTAAAGAAATAAAGCCCAAGGGCAGATAAACCGCCGATGGCGGAGATAAATCTTCAGGCCTACCCGTTACGGTTATTTCGAGCATTGCTCGTTTATTTGGCATTAGCCTTTATTTCTTTGTATTGTTCCCCCACCCGAAAGGGAGATGATAAGATGCATGATTTCATCTGGGAGCTTGCTCACAAGGGAAATCATGGAGCTGATCATCTTGTGCTGGAACAGCACTGGGGAACAATACAAAGTTTATTATCTAAATCATATTGACAACCCTAACCCATTTACCAATATAATATAAATAGAAAACAATAATAAACTATGAGTAAGAACATTGCACTTATAACCGGTGTTACCGGCCAGGACGGAAGCTACCTCTCCGAGTTCCTCCTCGCCAAAGGCTACGAGGTCCACGGCATCATCCGCCGCAGCTCAGTCGACTTCCGCGAGCGTATCGCCCACCTCGAAGGCACACCCAACTTCCACCTCCACTATGCCGACATGGGCGACTCCATGTCCCTCGTCAAGCTCGTCGGCAAGGTACAGCCCACTGAGATCTACAACCTTGCCGCACAGTCGCACGTTCAGGTCAGCTTCGACGCCCCTGAGTTCACCGCCGATGTCGATGCAGTAGGTGTTCTCCGCATCCTCGAGGCCGTTCGCACCAACCACCTCGAGAAGACCTGTAAGATCTATCAGGCCTCTACCTCCGAGCTCTATGGCAAGGTAGAGGAAGTCCCTCAGAACGAGAAGACCCCATTCCACCCATACAGTCCCTATGCTGTCGCCAAGCTCTATGGCTACTGGATCATCAAGGAGTACCGAGAGGCCTACGACATGTTCTGCTGCTCAGGCATCCTCTTCAACCACGAGAGTGAGCGTCGAGGCGAGACCTTCGTCACCCGCAAGATCACGCTTGCCGCAGCCCGTATCGCCCAGGGCAAGCAAGACTGCCTCTATCTCGGCAATCTCGACTCCCTCCGTGACTGGGGCTATGCCAAGGACTACGTCGAGTGTATGTGGCTCATCCTCCAGCATGACAAGCCTGAGGATTTCGTCATCGCTACCGGTGTCCAGCACACCGTCCGAGAGTTCGCTACCCTTGCCTTCCATTATGCCGGCATCGACCTCCGTTGGGAAGGCGAAGGAGTCAACGAGAAGGGTATCATCTCAAACATTTCGAACCCTTCAAACGCTTCGAACCTCAAAGTCGGAGACGTTGTAGTAGCCGTCAGCGAAGCTTTCTACCGCCCAACTGATGTCGTCAACCTCTGGGGCGACCCAACCAAAGCGAAGAATGAACTTGGCTGGAACCCACAGACCACCAGCTTCGAGCAACTCGTCCAGATAATGGTTAAGCATGATATGGAGAAGGTGGCCGCAGATCACGTAGCATCAGTAATGCGTACCAATCTCGCTGAATATCTTGAAAAGGGTATTGTTAAGTAATTTGGGTGTCCAATTTGTTGTTCTGATTTTCGGTCAGATTTTTAGTCAAGATTTTAAGCGTAGCGCCCTCCTAAAAGAACTGCCTTCACTATTTTCAGTGAGATTTTCAGTGATAGATTTCTAATAATATTGAGACCTATCGTGAGAAAATGATGGCTGCCCCATGCCCCAATGGCTGGGCATCTCATCTAGAAAATGCGCCTCAATGGCGCGAAAATCCTCCTAAATGGAGGGAAAATGCTTCGCTTGGGTCGATATACTAGATAGCGAAGACCTACGTGATCGCGACAACGCGCTCCGAGTTTACTCGTGCGCACCGAAGGAAGCAAGCATTTTCAGCGCCATTGGGCGCATTCCCATTTTCGGCATTGAGCCATTTTCCAGACGAGCATCGCGATGTCATTTTCCAGCGGCCGTAACCACCAACGGTAGAAACATTAGGCCGCATTTTCATTAAACAAATCAAAATCTCATTGTCAAAAATCCTGCTGAAAATAGGGGAGCATCCCATTTAGACGGTCGTCGCTGCGCTCCTCAAAATCTGAATTGAAAATCATACTAGAGCTTGTCGAAGGAAGTATCTCGAAAAGGGTATCGTTAAATAACCCAATAAACACCTTTTTTATCTCATTATCCGCTTTCCCTTCATTTGGCACAACTCTATCAAGTCGAGAATCGCGTCCTCAAGTAGGCTGTACGAAGAAAGGAGGAGATCAGGAAGAGCAACAACATCGTTGTGTGATAGTCAATAACGTTGAAGGTCATGAAATTATCTTGCTTGCTATCGACAACAAGTTCATCTCTGATTCTCCTCTTTGACCAGATCCTATGATTCTCCGAATACATACCTACAAATATGGCAAACGATAAAGAAATACTCAACATACTGGCCGATATACAAGCATCACCTTCAGAATGTGAATGGATTGAGATTAAGCATAACAACTCCAAACCTGAGCTTATTGGAGAGTATGTGTCTGTCTCTCGCCAATGGTGCTGCATACATGGGTCAATCACGAGGCTTCCTTGTATATGGGCTTGATGATCATACGCACCAGATACTTGGCACCACTTTCGAACCCGATAAAGAGAAAATTGGGAATCAGGAGCTTGAGAACTGGATTGCCACACAACTATCACCACGAGTTGACTTCAATATCCAAAAGCTAGACACACCCCAGGGACGAGTCGTTATCTTTGTCATAGACTCAGCAGGCAACACCCCCGTAAAATTCCGTGGAACTAGTTACATCCGTGTCGGAACATACAAGAAACCACTTTCTGAACATCCAGAACGAGAGCGCAAAATTTGGCAGAATACCCATCACAGTTGCTTCGAAACAAAAGTTGCCAAGACAGGCGTTAGCGAAGAAGAAGTTCTCCGTCTTATAGACTATCCTTCGGTCTTCCGCTTGCTTGACATTCCACTTCCAGACAATCGAAAGGCCATTCTCGACAAGATGATTCAGGAGCAACTAATTATTCATCGCCCCTCATGCTATGACATCACCAACCTTGGGGCTATACTTTTTGCATCTGATCTCCGACAGTTCATAGGCCTTCAACGTAAAGCCGTACGTCTCATCTTTTACAAAGGCAATAACCGTATCAATGCTATTCGTGAGATAGATGGTGCCAAAGGTTATGCATTAGGTTTTGAAAACCTTGTCAAGTACATCAGCGACAACCTTCCTGCCAATGAGGAGATAGGACGTGTGTTCCGCAAAGATATACCCATGTATCCGCCACTTGCCATACGTGAGTTTGTCGCAAACGCTCTTATACATCAAGATTTCTCTATCACAGGTGCATCATCAATGATCGAAGTTTTTAGTGACCGAATAGAAATCACCAATCCTGGCCATCCTCTCATTGATACTCAACGTTTCATAGACCATTCTCCTTTATCTCGTAATGAGATACTTGCTTCTATAATGCGAAGGATGCGGTTCTGTGAAGAACGAGGTAGCGGAGTAGATCGTGCCATCTCTCAATGCGAATTCTATCAGCTTCCTGCGCCTGAGTTCACCAAAGAGGAACTATTCACAAAGGTCACTATGTATGCACCAATGACACTACGGCAGATGACTGCTGAAGATAAGGCACGTGCATGTTACCAACATTGTTGCCTACAGTATGTGTCTGGTCAGAAGATGACTAATGAAACTTTTCGTCATCGTCTCAACATCGAAGACAAGAACTACTCCATTGCCTCACGCATCATCAGCGATACTCTCTCGCGTCAACTCATCAAACCATATAACGAGAACCAGTCGCGCAAATACGCACAGTACATTCCTGTGTGGGCATAAATCTTATGTGACGGTTATGTGACCGAACGTTACAACCCAACATACAACACATTGATATACAGATATTTTTTATATGATATCAATGTGACTTTATCCTAAAAATCACAGATATACCGGCAGATTATCTTCTATTTCCCGGTAATGATTCGTAAACGGCTAAAACAGATGTCTTGCCAGAATTCATAAAAAAACCTACCTTGGCGGCTCCAAAACATAAAACCGCAAAGCATATGGCAAGTGAGATCAATACAGGTAGAACTGATTACCAGATCCTGCCTAAGATGACCATTGGAGGCATCTGACGAGAATTAAAAATCATTAATTTACTCCCCTCGAATGATTGACGATCGCCCTCTGGCGGTCGCCCCATTGGGGTGTACCTATAAATTGGAGAACAAACAGGACCTAAACCTTAAACGCTTATAAGTACAATTACAATCTCCTGTCCCTCGTTATTATTGAAACTATAATTGTGACGGCACCTTAGATGTTGGCGATCCCGTTGCTCTCAGCAGAATAATACTGGAGCAAAACATTTCGGATGAGACAAAGTCCGATCACCAGCTATAAACCTAGATTCTGATAATATTAGGATGGATGCAGAGATATGATGACAGCAAATACCAAACCATTTTGACTTGATAGTTTTAGGTAAACAGAGTTACCGTGTAAATGTAGAAGGAAAATACATATGGAAGAAAGTGATTACATACACCTTGAAATCAAGGCAACTAGAAGCGAAGACTCAGGTGAATATTATGACTATTACAATCGGTACGAATACGATGTAATCCTTGAGCTAGAGGATGACTCCTCAATACTCATCGGCAAGGGGAAAGTTGTTCTTTATCTGTGCGGAAAGGCCATGAATGAAGGTGCTGATCTGTTAGATGCATTTGACGAAAATGCCCACAACGAAATCTACGATGCCATGTTTGACTATTCGACCAAAGACCTGAAGCCTGACTGGCAAGATATCATGATGGATACGTTCAACTCTAACATATTAGTCAAGGAACGTCTGGAGATATTGCCAGAGTACCGTCACAAAGGATATGGAAAGAAAGTTCGTTCTATCTTGAGATCATTTTTCGATGGATGCTACGGAGTGGAGGTGTTGCACTCTTTCCCTCTTCAGCTCGAGCTATTTGACAACGACAAAGGCTGGCGAGCTGAACTGAAGTATGATGCAATGGAGAAGGACGCGAAGAAAGCGACTCAGTCACTGAATAGATGTTATAAAAATGATGGCTACACGCGATACAAAAGGACACAGATTTTCTATCGTGTTCCGAGTTAACCAGAAATTGCAGAGACAGGCTCTATGATTTCTGTCCAGATTCTTGCAAGATTAATTTCCCAATAAAAAACATAGCGACGTTCTCAGTCCCTCCCCGAATCATTCATTCTGTTTACGAACAATTCCCAACCTAATAATTTAAGGAGGAGTGTAATCACGCAGACCAGTCCTTCCGACCTTTGAGACAGAGCCTTTATTCTCGCTTCATTCAAATTGAACTCCGTCTCTTTGACCCACGCATTCGTAATGCGTTGCTCTTTACATTGGCAATAGAGTATTCTATATAGAGAACAAGAAATACAATAAAAACAATAATCAAATCTCCTTTATGGAAAAGAAATAGTAATGTTAGTTTTGGAATTCGCCCAGAATCAATCCAAATGTTAACTAACTCTTTCAAACTTTGAGAAGGGGATTGAGAAGAATTAACAAAAACATTCAAACGGCCTTCAAACGGCCACTAGGGACTGTCTCCCTGATCTCTGTGATCTCTATTAACAAGCGATTATTAACCCTGATTATTGAGGAGG
>JAKSLL010000137.1 GCA_024401215.1 Bacteroidaceae bacterium | reverse complement strand
AACGAGCTGCGAGTATATATGATTGTCTACATGTTTCGCTCTTTGCCTCCTACTATAGTTGTTTGAAATTGCAAAAAATGGATGATTATTGTAGAAAAAATGGATACGACTTAAAATTCATTGGGCATTCTCAAGGCGGCGGTCAAGCAGCATTGGCTTCAATGGTAACTGGAAGAGAAGCCATAACCTTCAATTCTGCAGCAGTAAGTCCGGACACGAAAATCGCACATGGAATTGACCCTAATAAAAATTTCAACGGACAGATCAAAGCTTTTATTACAGAAAGTGATATTGTGAACCTGGCTCAAGACGCCTTTGGAGCACCAGCTGATGGAGAACGGTATTATATTAAGAGCAGCGACGGAGCGTTAAACCACCATGGGATGAATGCCGTAATACGTGACATGAAGAGAATGATGAAAAGTTAAATATAAAACTTTACGTATCAAACTAACACATAGACACATACACAACATAAAGGTGTTAAAAGCATGACTTTTAACACCTTTATGTATTTTAAGTAACTATTTAGCGGATGCTGCATGTGGCATTGCTTCGTAAAGCAAAGTTGCGTTCCCCCGCAACGCAAGTTAGCTTTGCAGGGCATCGTTACTTGAAAAACAGACTAACCGAATTCCACATTATATAAATACAAAAGCAGAAATCATATCAATATTACAGCAAAAATGCTTTCTTAATAACAAATTGCACTAAAAACTTTACATACAAATTGCATTTTTTAACAAGAGACGTTGGTTATTAAGGAATTATGTTGTACTTCTGTGTAACAATTACAAAAACAATAATATCTAAGTAGATTATCAAAATTAGTTTTATAACAGATAGACTCTGTTTTGATGCATGAGAAGTTTACGTCATTGACGCAGACTCATTCTTGCCTGCATGACAAATGCCATTTTGCGGAAATTTGAAATAGACGATTCTAAAAAAGGTCACACCTGTTTTTGTATGATTTTCATACAGAATAGTGTATGATTTTCATACAATGGTGTGTGATTTAACAAAAATCATGTTGTAAAAACAAAAAGAGTGAGTAACTTTGTCATGCAAAAGAAATCACAAACCACCGTTAGCAAAACAAATAATCATTGTCTGCGGTTAAGATTTGAACAGTTTCAGTAAACATTAAAAACAAAACCGATGAAAACAATTACAGCAACATTAATCGCATTGCTTATCTCGCTACAAATGATGGCGGACAAAGTTATCAAGAATCCAGAGATTGAATTCTCTGCCTCATGGATGACAATCACCGAGATTGAACTGACAAAGGAAGCTACCATCGTTCGTGGCACGCTCATGCCACACTGTTCCATCATCAACAACACGGTGCTTGCCGACCGCAACACAGGCAAGGAGTTCAAGTTCCTCCGCGTGGAAGGCATCAAGGCTTACGAACAAGCTACCAAAGAAACGCCTTGCACCGTATATTTCGAGCCTCTCGACGCCAATGTCAAGGAGTTCAATTATATAGAGGTGGGCAATAATCCTCTGGGCAACTACTATGGCATAAAGCTGCAACCAAAGGCGAAAGCGAGCAAGAAGGCTAAGGGCTTTGATCCAGAATCGCTCAACTACGACTATTATATGAACCAGCCTTTCACCCCTGACAATGAATGGAAGTTCAGCAACGAGCCCTACAAGGGAGCGATAGAAAGCGGCAAGGCGCTGCTTAAGATTCACGTAACAAAGATTCCAAAGGAGCTTGCAAGCATTCTTCCAAATGCTACTGCAAGAGTGCAGAATCAGATAACCCGTCAGGAAGAGAACTCCGTAGTGTCTATGGACGAGGACAACTGCTACACCCTCGACCTGAACATCCCTCATGCGCAGTTTGTTTTCACCCAGCCTTTCGGTGATGTCTTCGTCGCTCCTGGCGACACAATCGAGATATTCTCCACCATAGACTCTGCTCCTGACGGTTCGGGACCTCGCTTCAAGACTTTCCGCAGCAATAGCGAGTCGGCAATGATAAACACTCTTCTGCCTAAGTTCATGGAGAAATATGGCAGGAAAGAATACGAATACGAAGAGGCTCAGGCTACTATAGAAAAAGGTAAGGACGCCACCCAAGCACTCCTTGAGCGTTGGGCTAACCAGGCTAACGAGATCATTGCCGACGAGGAGCTCCGCCAGGCTCTCATCAATTCTCCGCTCAGCACCCGTGGCAAAGACCTCGTAATGATTTCGCTCCTGACAAACAAGTGTATTGAGATAGAGGATGTTGTGTCAAGCTATACCCACAAGGCAAATACCTATACACAGAAAGAAGATGGAAGTTGGAATAGTGAACCGAACCCTAATTATGTAAAGCTCGACCTTCAAACCGTCTATGGTACTCTGCTTAAGAACAAGGAACTCATATATAACAATCCTCTTGCCCTGAGCGAAAGCAGCCAGTGGGTGTTCGTCAACCGCACTCTCTACGGTCCTCTGCTCTTCTCTTGGGAGCCAGTTAAGATTGATGAAAACTATTATAGCCAGCGTCGCCGCGATGATTATGGCATGGCAGGCACTTTCATGAACGACCTCTATCTCTCACAAGATATCGTAAGACGTTTAGAGGATATTCAGAAGGAAGACAAACTCGGTAATTTTACAGAGCATCGTGAAGAGATACTTGATGCTGTGGCAAAGGGTGTGGGTGAAGCATTGGCTGGCATCCAGAATGTTAATGTGGCACAGACCATCACAAGCGAGTACCGCAAATTCGTTAAAGCGACCGATGCTGCCGCTGCCGACAATGGCAACAACTGGACAGAAGAGCAGCAGGCTCTTTGGAACAAGATTGTCTCTCCATACAAGGGCAACACTCTCTTCCTCGACTTCTGGGGAATGAGCTGCGGACCTTGCCGTTCAGGAATGATGAGTCAGAAGAAGCTCGTAGAGGAGATGAAGGACGAGAAAGTCAAGTTCATCTACATCACAACAGAAGATCAGAAGCCTTCTGCCGAGAAATGGATGGGCGAGAACAACATCAAGGGCGAGCATGTCTATGTCACACAGAACGAATGGAAGCAGCTTGAGGCGATGATAAACTTCACAGCCATCCCTCGTGGAGCACTCGTAAACAAGGAAGGCAAACTCATCGAAAGCGACTTCCATGTAGGTCAGTTCAATAGCGAAGAACTGAAGAAACTCGCAGAGAGATTCTAATCCACAATCATCCACACTAATAATGATGAAAAAGAAAATAGCCTTACTATTGCTGTCTTCTGTAATGGTTAATGCATTTGCACAACACAACAATCCAAAGGGGCTCTATCAGCTGAAAGAGATAGTACACAATGACGGCAAAGTCGTAGCACCTCCGTTTGTACAGTACAAATACTGCAACGACCAGGTCACGCTACAAATAAATCATAACTTTGTAAATTGGTGGGAGAAAGGCGGCATAACCTTCAACATGCAGAACGTAGATGGCAATCCGCTGACATACACAGGCGAACTGTCTGCCACAGAAAATAAGGGAATACAGATTTTCAACAACAGCAACGACAGCCTCTCATTCGTGCTGCGATGGTACAACGCCAATATGCAGAACAATGTGAATTTCCCTTTCCAGACAAACATTGACGAAATTTATCATGCCGTGACAGACAAGCATGACGACATACTACAGGCTGTTGACATGCTGAACATGAAGCTTGGCGAAAAGAAAAATAAGTTGCAGGGAGTATGGCGACTGAGAGGTGTGCAGACTGAGGGACGCGCCAATTCGCTGTATTGGATAGACAAGATAAATAAAAATCCTTACAGAATATATTCCGACAGCTATATCCTCAATTTATATGCCAACAAAGACTTTCCAGCCCAAAGCATCAACTGCCAGATTGTATCATACGACTACCTGAGCGAGAACGCCTACGAGGAGGAAGGTGCGGTGAATATCGTCACTTGGTTCGACAGCGAGACGATGTCAACAACTTGTGCTGATGAGAATGGACAGACGCACGTGCTGGTGTGGGACAGATGCGGACTGCCGCTTAACATGCAGAACATCTTCGGCACAGATGTGCCACAGCTAACGAAGGACATCACACCTTATTACAACCATGGATTCGAACTGATGTACGGACAGAAGCCTGACAGCATAAAGCAGGCTTTTGAGGCATACGACTACCTTGTCAACATCAATGAACAAAATAACGCCATCGTATCTATGCTCAGACAGAACGGCTTCGAGGAGGAATACTCCGCCATGAAGCAGGGACTGCTCGACAAACTCGTCGGTGGCGAGATTGGCATTGAGGAGGCTGTAAGCAAATATGTGTTCTGGTTTTACAAGGACTTCGACAAGCACACAAATATCTCTACTGGCATGTTCCATAAGATGCAGCATGAGTGTGATATCGACTACTTGAAGGTGATGAAGGAGTATGCGCCAAAACCTATGGCCTGCAAGATAGACGATGACACCTACTTTGTCAGAATACCTTCATGCCGTGGCAATTACCCTACCTACGAATGGGTAGAGGAGAAGGTGGCAGAGTACAAGGCGTCAGGATGCCAGTACCTCATTCTCGATGTGAGAGGCAACAACGGAGGAAGCGATGGATTGGGCAGCCCGTTCTACGAACTGCTTGGAGACTGCAGCGGCAAGAAAGATTTGAAGCATGTCATACGTAATGGATTGCTGAATGTCAAGTCCCTTGAGTTTTCTATTAAAAAAAGCAAAAGAACTGGTGGTAATTTCGACTTAGCAGAAAAAGCCATCGATGCGATAAATGAACAGCCCAACTCTGAGTATGCAGAATGGTTTACCATGCCTATAGGCAAACACACATTCACTCCTCAGGTGAAGAAGGGGGCGGTCATCATGGATGGACACACAGCAAGTGCTGGTGAGAGTTTCATTATGTTTGCAAAGAATTTCTCAAAGACTCATGCCAAGGTGTATGGCAAGGACAACTCATGGGGAGCAGAGAAAACCGGCAATATCAACACCGTCAAACTGCCTAACTGCGACATCTATTTCACATACCCAACGACAGTAAATATTGACTTTGGAGAGGTTTGCAAGCAGCGCAAGACAGGATACAGTCCTGATGTCATCATTCCAATCCCTTACCCAGAGAAACTCACAGACAACATCGACGAGTGGGTGCTATGGGTAGCAAAGGATTTGAAGAAGAGGAAATTCTGACCATACATAGTAATGACGAAATAACTACTTCGGAAGATCTGACTTGCATATTTAGCTCACTCGCAAAAAAAAGCAATGATTATTTGGTAGTTTCAAATCACGCCCTTATCTTTGTAGCACCAAAAGTGTAGCACTTTTGGTGCTATTATTATAACTTAAAGAATATGAAAAAGATAGTAAACCCTTTCATCATATATGGATATGCTGCCCCTGAGTATTTTTGCGACCGCAAAGAGGAAACGAACAAATTGATTTCTGCTTTGCGTAATGGCAGAAATGTGACGCTTATGAGTCCAAGGCGCATGGGCAAAACAGGATTGATACACAATGCGTTTCACCATATTGAAAAGGAACATCCTGACGCTGCTTGCTTCTATATGGACATATTCAGCACAAGCAGTCTGAAGGATTTCGTCATGCTGTTTGGGAAAACCGTACTCGGCAAGGTGGACACTATTCCACAAAAGGCAATATCGATGGTGAACACCTTCCTAAAAAGTTGCAGAGTCATGTTTTCGGTAGATGAACTGTCTGGTCTTCCTACTGCATCTCTCGACTTCCAGCCTCACGAGGCAGAAGCAACATTGAACGAGATATTCAACTATCTGAAGCACTCTGAAAAAGAATGTTTCATCGCCATTGATGAGTTTCAGCAAATTGCAGAATACGAAGATGACGCTGATAAGAAATCCGAACGCTCTAAAGTAGAAGCACTATTGAGAAGCTACATCCAGTTCTGCCCTAATTTACATTTTGTATTCTCTGGCAGCAAGAACCACATGATGTCAGACATATTTGACAAACCCAATCGACCTTTCTACAGAAGCACAGAGAAAATGCATCTCTACACAATTCCCGAAGAGTCATACTACGCCTTTGCCTCTGAATGGATGAAGAAAGCGGATGTGGAGATGAATTCTGACGTGTTCCACTATATTTATGACCGATTCGAAGGACACACTTGGTATGTTCAATACATATTAAACAAGATATACGAGCAACAGCCAAAGCAAGTGGACAACACTATGGTGACAAGCTGCATAGAAGATATTGTCAAGTCCAATATGGAGGACTACCAGCGTCTCTGCCACCAACTCACTAAAAACCAATACGCTGTGCTGAAAGCAATAGCAAATGAGCATAGAGTGACATCAATAAATGGTTCTGCTTTCCTTTCCAAATATCAGTTAAAAGGCAGCAGCAGCGTCAACAAAGCCGTAAAATCACTAATTGACAACGAATACATCTTCTGCTGCAATGGCACATATCAAGTGTATGACAGATTTATGGAGTTGTGGCTTAGGCAACAAATATAATGACTCAATTTAAACAGAACATCCCAACCAGTATCATAAGCATTAAGTATGCGCAAGCGATAACGCAAGCTCCACTTATTGTGGAGTTAAAGGGTAGTTAAAGAGAAGTTAAAGGGTAGTTAAAGTGACAAAT
>JAKSLL010000136.1 GCA_024401215.1 Bacteroidaceae bacterium | reverse complement strand
TTAGGTGGTTTTTGTTTATATATCGTAGAAAGCGTGATTTCGCTACAAAAATAATGAACTTTTTATAAAATAGAAGTGCTCCACACCATAATAATGGTATAGGGCACTTGTCTCTCTCAATATAATATTACTTGTTTAGCCTGAATTATTCATGGATATTATTTTGAACACGAATTATCAAATTAATTCAAGCTGTACGGTTAAAGTGTAAACAAAAACACAAATCTACCCCAATTGTCATCTCCAAGCCTTACGGCTTAGCTTACCTGCTGCCTGTGCCTCTTTCGCGAGCAAGCTCGCCACGGTCCACAGGCAGCAGTTAAGCTGTGGTGCGAGCACCACTTGGAGATAGCAATTGGCGATAAACAAGAAATAAACACCATTCGGCAATAGCATGTTTAATGAGACTGCTGTTTATTTCGTTTTTTGTTAACCGTACAGGTTGAATAAATTTGATTACTCAAGAACTACGTTTTTTATTTTACACAAACACATCAAGACCATCTATCTTTCCAAAAGCTTATCCACCAAAGCATCAATATCCTTCTTTGTGAACGTGCCATCGCCATCGATATCAAGTACAGAGATATCGACACCCGAAGGCATGTCATTGAGATACTTAATCAAGTGGGTAACATCAGCAACGTCTAACTCACCATCACCATCGAGGTCGCCAGGAATATTGCCTAAAGCCTCAATGACAATCTTGTCGTTAAACATAGGGTAAATTTTATCAAGATTAAACTCTGCGGGTTCAATCAATTTGCTGTTTATCAGATTCATCCTCTTACATGCGATGAATTCATAACCCATAGGGTTTTTATCAAAAGTGAAGTTGGAATTATTCACATTGTATATAAGATTGGTTGCCAGTATTCTACGACCGTAAGTCCAGCAGTAGAGTGTTGTATTCTTCAGGTTAAAGGATTGGTCAAAGCCAAAGTAATACGCATTTAAACTGCTGCTTTCCGCAAAAGCATCTTGATTTGCCCAAATCTCAAGCTTTCCACGACCTTGTATTGTCAGGTCGCCTGCCTCAAAACGCAAAGCAGCAGACTTAGCAGACAACTTGTTTGTTCCTTCCAACTTTATGGTCAGGTCATCAAATATCGCAAAGCCTTCTCCATCTGTCATTTCACCCAATTCCGCATTTTTCATCGTAAGTGTTCCTGCATCTGCGTCATAAATCGCTACACCCGATTTCGTTGCAATAGGATTTGACGGAGTTACATCTTGCCCATTGTAAGCAAGAAGATAAGGTTCAATATGCAGCGAAGTCACCTTTTTACTTCCATCCACAAAGCATTTCTGTGTCTTGTCATAACTACAATCCATAGGCGCATCTATGTAACTGTTGCTTACCTTAACATCCTCAAAACCTTCTATATTGGCAACAGTGATGCGAGCCCTCTGCATTTCGAGATTCACAGGTTCTTCTGTATTAACATTCATAAATGCATATCCGCTCACAGTACAGTTCTTTATCAGAGTGTTACCGCTAAAGTACGAAGCGCCATCCTCTATTTTTGTTCCATCAGAGTTATGCTGAAACTTAAGAGTGCTTTTCGAAGGAGTATAACCTTCAATTGTAAGGTTCTTGCCCTGGTAATCAATACAGCTTGTACTTTGTGTGGTCAACACATTTTCGCCTATCACTTGTATGGTCAAACCATCAATCCGACTGCGTATGACTTCTGCCTCATACTCTATATTCGCATTATTGAGAGTGAGAGTCTTTGAGTTGCTATTGTATGATACAGTCTGATCATCAAGGATGTCTTGTGCATTTTCATTTGTCACTTCTACGCCTGCAACAGTCAATTCGTACACAGCATTGACATCGACCTGAACAAAGCTGTTTCCACCTCCAAGCACCTTATTCACAGTGTCATACTGACTGTCCTCAGGATGCGTCAAGTAGCTTCCGTTGTGATAAATCATGTCTTCGAAACCTTTTACCACAGAACAATACAGCTTGCTACCATCCAGAGTCAGTATTCCTTCACCTTCTATACCAGAATCTTCCATACCATAGATAGACACTTCGCACTCCTTGATAGTAATACCTTTTTCTGCATATACCGTAATACTGCCTCCACTAAAGTCATTCATCATGACACTGCTCTTATCTATACCGTTTCCTGAAATTATGATATGCTCAGTAGAATATATAGCACCCTTCATGCCTTCAAGACCACAATTTCCATTGAGTTGAATCTTCAAATCCGCGATGCCATTCACGATAGCATAGTCATTAACATAGTCGTTGTTCATCCAGCAATCCCCATTGAAAGAAAGAGTTTTGCTTGACGCATCATATCTTACCATGCCCCACAAAAAATCGTTGCAATTGCTGCTTGTCACCCTTTCGCCTTGAATCCATAGGTCGTATGAGGCTTCGGTGAACTCATCCCCCATGCCGAAAGGTGTGTTGTAAGAAGGCGTAGCAGTAGCTGTTGCGCCCACAACAAATGCCATCAGCGCAAGGAGGATTATAGAAAGTCTAATAGATTTCATATTGATTAATTTATTTGGTTATTGCTATTTTGGGTGGTAGAATGTAACTGATTGAATGTTTGGAAAGTCAATCTGTTCTTGAGTTCTTCGGCAGGGAGATGAGTCTCGATGTGTATTTGCGAAGGAATACCAGGAAGAAGGTCGATATAGTTATTGCTCATGCGACAATTCTCTCCTTGTCGAGCTAAGTTCTTCCTGTGATATAATAATTTTGCAATTACATAATACGTTTGCAAAACGTACGATATTTTTTCAAACTATAAAAAGCCAATGATACAAATATTTGATAAATAATTTATATCATTGACTTTTAGTTGCTTGTGGGCTTACGATAGACTTAGTATTCTTCCTCGTCGAAAGACGTTTGATATCTTCAAGGAATTCTTCTTCCCTTCGTGGTGAGATGTAAATGACATCATTCTTATTGTAACGGATGGCGAGTCTGTCCAGTGATGCGGCTGGCGAACTCAGTGGGCAGCGGCTACGCTCTATCTTCGTGATTGATGATATCTTGATGTCCTCGTGTATTCCCCAGAAGGAATATATTTTCAGCACATCACCATCTATGACATACTTTATACCGCAGAAGCAAAGCAGAACACAAACTACTACTATCGTAACTGCTACGAATGTTGGCATCATCCCCTCTTCAGGTATAAACAAAAACGGACCATAGCATACCAACAACATGAATGCCACCAGCGTCAAACTGATACGAGACCTATATACTTTCATGATGAACAGTTTTTTTGTGAAACAATCTATCAAATACCCAAAACAGCTATTGACAAGAAAATACAAACATTGTCAATAGCTGTTTATCAGTAAGTTAAGTCTTATTTGTGGCTTAATACTCCTCTTCGTCCCAAAGGAAGTCTTCCTTTGATGGGTAGTCAGGCCATATCTCTTCGATTGATTCATAGACATCGCCTTCGTCTTCTATTTCTTCGAGGTTTTCTATTACTTCAAGCGGTGCGCCTGAACGAGATGCGTAGTCAATAAGTTCTTCCTTGGTAGCAGGCCATGGAGCATCTTCGAGTTTTGATGCTAATTCAAGTGTCCAGTACATAGATATTGAGTTAATTTAGAATTTCGGTATTATTATATTTGAAAGAAAAAAACAAAAACTATTGGTATGAAGTAATCTGCATCAAAATAGAGTAAATCTATTATAAAACTAATTTTGATCACCTACTTATTGTTTCTGCCTAAAAAGTGTGCAAAAGTAAGATTTATTTTGTTCTTCTCCAAATTATTTCAGGATGATTTTCATCGAAATTAAGTTTTCGTGCAAGAACGAAGAAGTAGTCACTTAAGCGATTCACATAGGCTGTGACATTTTCGTCCACCTCTGCGCCGTCTTCTATGAGGCGCAGTATGCATCGCTCTGCACGTCTGCACATGGTGCGGCATACATGGCACACAGCTGCTGCGCGGCAGCCTCCAGGCAGGATGAAAAGCTTCAGTGGTGGCAGTATTGCGTCGATGGCGTCTATCTGCTGTTCGATAGCTGTTATCATCTCTGGTTCGACGATATTTCCGCTTCTAATCTCTTGTGTGGAATTGTCGGTAGCAAGATATCCGCCTACGATAAACAGCTTGCTTTGTATGTCAGTAAGGAAGTCGGCGTCTTCCTGGCATTTGCAGTATGTGATGAGAAGTCCGATTTCTGAGTTTAGTTCGTCAATTGTTCCGTATGATTCGAGTCGTGAGCAGCATTTTGACACTCTTTTGCCGCCAACGAGTGAAGTCTGTCCTCTGTCTCCTGTTTTTGTATATACTTTCATGTGTATGGTCGTTATAGATTATAATTCTGTTTTATGCGTTTTGCTGTGAAGAGAATGAGCCCTCGTTTTCGCATGTCGAAGGTGAGTATTGTTCGTGAGTCTTTTACTGCTTCCGACCAGAGAGCAGCGTTCTCATCGTCGATATGTTCCATTATCATCACCGTGTCGGGCGTTATGCTTTGCAGGGCATTGAGGTATTGCTGCTTTGCATCTTCCGATTTTGTGTTTATGATGATGATGGGCATTCCTCGGAATCTGTTCTTTATGCGAAACATCTGTCTGTCGAGCTGGCTGTTGAGATTCTGTTCTTCGTAAGCGTAGTAGTGCAGCTTCTCGAAAAGGACGTCTCGGACGAGTTCGTAGTCGGATGGTGACTGAACTCCGAACCCTTGTCGGTGGAAAGCGCGCGGCAGAGCTGTTACTATGAGTGATAATTTTCTTTTTATATTCATTCTGTTCAGTAGTTGTTCATGCAGAAGGCATCATTGATATCTTCGGTTACTTCTTGTTAGGAATGATAAGTATGATGCGTACTCCTTGCATATAGCTGGTGTCGATTGAGAGGTCGCCTCCTAAAGAGCGTGCGATGATGCGACAGGTGTAGAGAGTGATGCGGCAAGAGCTGTCCTCTTCGGCATTATCTTCAAATTGTTCGAACATCAGGTTTGCCTCTTTCTCTGATAGTTGCTTGCCAGTGTTGGCGATGCATACTTGCAAATCATCTGACGATGATATATGTATTGTGCTGAGCATTATTGCACCGTTGTCTGTGTTCTTTGTTGCAAGCGTCAGGATGGCAGACAGCATCTGCTTTACTCGGTCAGCATTTGTGCATAGCTTGAATCCTTTATGCTGAGGTGAATAGATGAGTTCCACATTTGGATTGAGTGATTTGCGTGTGTCGTCAAGGCATGTGTTCACCATCTCATCAAAGTCTATCATGCTGTATGTGCATTCCGTATTTTTCGCCACGTCAAGCTTGTTTATATCGTTCATGCTGTCGATGGTGGCAGCGATGCTGTCGGCGTGCTCAGCTATGCTGTTCTTGTAAATCTGCAGTTCGTTGACATTCTCTCTTCCTGTCAGCAGCATGGTTTTCTCTTTTATTGCGGCAAGATGTGCAGTACCGTCTTTCTGGATTTTCTGCAATATGCTTGTCTTGAGTCTGTCGGAGAGTTTTATCCTTTCGAGATTTGCCTGGAGGTTGTCAATCTCCGCTTTCTGTGATTTGGAGTTGCTTCTGCGCCAGAACACATAGAAGGCGATGCAGATGAGTATGGCAGACAGCGCATATATGATGCCTGTCGTGTGTGAGTTCTGTTTGGCAGACGCTGTGACTTCCATCTGGCGACTTGTCAGAGTCTTGTTCATGTTCTTGACATTCGAAGCAAGCTTTATCGCCAGATTGCGTGCAGGGTATGCATTGACATCCTCCATGGCGCACATAAGATAAGCTGTGGCACGATCCATGTCTCCCTCCTCATAGAGCACATCTATAAGGTAGATGAGAGCCTGGTATTCTGTTGTCCCATTTTTAATGTCGTTGATAGAGGTGAGCGCAAAGTAGTAGATGGCATTTTGATTGTCATGCATGCTTTTATACACCATGCCAAGAGTTGCGCATATATAAATATGTGTCTTTCCCTTTGAGAGATAGAGTGCGTGAAGTGCGTGGTTAAGCGCTTCGGTAGGGTGGTTGAGCGAGAGTTCTTTCACGGCAGATGTGAGGTCGCGGTCTATCTCGTTTGTCTGTATGGAGAGTATGCTGTCCATATAGCTTATTGATAGATTATTCTCGTCATGCACAACATCTTTTTCTGGCAGATATTCTGCAATGTTGCTGTAGATAGCCTGTATGGTGCAATAGTAGTGCAGGCGTTCTTTCTCCGACAGATTCTTTGTGTCGATGGAGAACAGCATGTCTTCAGCCTTGTGATACAGGCCCATAGTGCAATAGACCGTAGCTCGGCTGATGGCAACCCATTGCATGAGTTCTTTGTCCTTCTGGTATTCGGGGGTGTCTTCTATGAGCTGTAGTGCATGAAGAGCTTTGCATCCGTCAAAATCTACGAGCGACTGGAAATACTCTTTGCATTTGTCCACATACTCTTTGCCGTAACAATCCCTCAGTTCCTTTTCGATGTTGCTGACTCGTAGCCTACGCTGGTCTTGGTAGTATTTCTTGTTTGCTATTAAGGTGTCTAACTCATACAATAGCTCCCTTACCTCTATCTGGCTGTGATGGTCGTTTTGAGCTGAGATAGAGATAGGAATAATTATGAATATTATGACTATTAATTTGGTTATATGTTTCATCATGGTGTTTCAGGCTTGTAGGAGATTATTTGTGAAGGTGGTTTCTAAATTTGTGTTGCCGGCTTAGGTATTTTAAGGCCAATTTATAAAATCCACTTGAAGCGTATATTGTTGTCAGTCTTTTAACC
>JAKSLL010000135.1 GCA_024401215.1 Bacteroidaceae bacterium | reverse complement strand
ACATCGTTCCAAACTCAACTGGTGCTGCTAAGGCTATCGGTCTCGTTATCCCAGAGCTCAACGGTAAGCTCATCGGTTCTGCTCAGCGTATCCCAACTCCAACAGGTTCTACTACTATCCTCGTTGCTGTTGTTAAGGGTAAGGACATCACTAAGGAAGGTATCAACGCTGCTATGAAGGCTGCTCAGACTGAGTCTTTCGGTTACACTGAGGACGAAATCGTATCTTCTGATATCATCGGTATGAAGTTCGGTTCACTCTTCGATGCTACTCAGACTATGGTTAGCAAGATCGACGAGGACACTTACCAGGTTCAGGTTGTTTCTTGGTACGACAATGAGAACTCATACACTTCTCAGATGGTTCGCACTATCAAGTACTTCGCTGAGTGCAAGTAATTGAAAGCTATGGATTGACAATAATCCGTGCATGATATGACTGCCCTGCCACTTTTGTGGTGGGGCAGTTTTTTGTTAAGTGGACGTTCGCGATAAATTGACTAAAGAGAATGAGTGAAAAGCGGTAGATACGGATGTGGTATTTGATTACCTGCTTGATGTGATTCGAAATGCTTCGACGCAAAAAAGGGGAGTATAAATTGCTTTGACAAAATTAATTGATAAATAACCATTACTAAACCTGCGTAATGCTTGAAAAATAAATAAAAAATTCTTATATTTGCATTTGATTTATAATTACTTTTTTTACATCGCAATTAACTAACTTTTCGACAGCTTATCTAACAATTTGTAACTAACTGATGGAATTGGTATGAGTAAAAAGCTTCTAATAACTATACTATCATTGTGTTTTTTCGCCTTCAGTTCTTTTGCACAGAATATATCATTTTATAGCTGTAATGATGGACTTTCAAGCACGGAGATTCACAAGATATATCAAGATTCTAAGAATACAATATGGATTACGACTAAGAATGGTCTTAACCGATATGACGGATTGAAATTCAACAACTACTGTCATAAGGCTAATGACCCGAATTCATTGATGTGTAATGAAACGACTTGCGTGTTTGAGTATGACCCTAATCATATTCTTGTTGGTACGGCAAGCGGTTTGCAATGCTACTGCTATGATACTGACAAATTCACATCGCTTATGCCGCAGTCTCCCAATGGACCACAGATTTCATTTCGTGTTGTGAGTTTTGAACGTCTGTCTTCTGGCAAAGTGATAATGTGTTATGCAGGCCGTGGTAGTGCAGAGATTACGGTTGATGAAGACGGAACGATTCATTCAAAGTTCATTAATGATTTTGATGCTGAAGGTACGAATCCGTATTACTTGTTTGAATACAAGAAAGACAAACTTTTTGTGCTGAATTCTCAAGGGCATTTGTATCGCAAAACAGGCAAAAGCTTTAAGAAATTTGAGAATATAACAGACGGACTTAAGTTATGCACTTCTTCTAGTGGGAAGCTGTATCTGGCAACTGTCAGAAATGGCATATATTATTATGATGACAAGGCAGACGAGTTTGTACAAAAGACTACAGGCTTGGCTACAGGATTTGTGTTCGGTTTCAACAGCTGGGGCGAGGGGCGTATGTTTGTATGCACCGATGGTGATGGTTTGAGAATATACGATGAGAACACCGGTGAGATTTCTCAGAGTACAATTCGTGTCAACGACTTCAACTTGAATACCAGCAATGTGAAAGATGCTATTGAGGATAGATTCAAGAATGTGTGGGTTGGCGTGTATTGGAGAGGTGTCATGATGAAAGCTCACAGCAATTCTGTGTTTGAGTATATTGGCCGTCATTCAATTACGAAAAACAGTATTGGCACAAACAGCGTTACGGCATTGGCGTCAGCGAAAGATGGAAAACTGTGGGTGGCAACAGACAACAGCGGATTGTACCTTATGGATGGTGAAGGTAAATCTTCAATACATTATAGTCAAGAGACTATACCGTCTATGCCTCGTTCGTTTACTTGTATGGCAAACACAAGCACAGGTCTTATTCTTGGAACATTTTTTGACGGTCTGTGGACAATGAACAACGGAGTGTTTACATGTGTCGATAGTAGTATAAATAGTGTTTTCGATATTAAAGATGCTGGCAATGGTTGGTATTGGATTGCTACCATAGGTAATGGTCTGTATCTATATAACTCATCTACAAAAGAGTCAGTTAGATACCAGACAAACTACAATCCAGATGACGCAAACTCCAATGTACTTACAAATAATTATGTTACCTGTATTTATGTTGTAAAGAATAAATTATTTGTGTCAACAACAGGTGGAATAGATATTTGTAGCATAGGGGCAGGCAATCAGTTGAAGAGGGTGAAAAGCGTTTGTCCTTCTGCAACTTGCAATCAGTTTGCTCTCAGTGGTGATGGAAAGACTTTGTGGGCGGCAAGCAACATAGGACTTATTTCTATAGATGTCAATAGCTATAAAACAGAGGTATATAATGTTGATGATGGACTTCCAAATGACAATGTGGAGTCTCTCTGCGTGTGTGGTGACAATATCTGGTTAGGTACAGATAATGGACTAAGCGCATTCAGCATCTCTAAAAAATGTTTCGTGAATTACCGTTTGGAAGATGGTATTCAAAACAACCAGTTCTCTCGTAATTCTGTCCTTAAAAGGGATGGTATTGTTTACATCGGCGGCATAAGCGGTATCACATATTTCAATCCAAAGCGTCTCCATGAATTAGGTTCGGAGTCTAAAGTGCTTGATCTTCATTTCGTTGATTTTGTTCTTGCTGGCAAGTCTATTCACATGGGAGATATGTCTGGGAAATATGAAATCATATCAGATTATATTGATAATAATCCGGAGATAAACCTCTCACATCATGACAATCACTTTTTGCTTTACATGAAAGCCTATGGTGAGAGTTTTCAGGGTATTATCTTTGAATACAGCATAGATGGCGGTGAATGGAAGAATCAAGGAGTGTCAAATAGACTTGTGTTTGACAACCTTACACCACGTCGCCATATTGTGAAATTCCGCGCCCGCTATCAAGATGCTGTTTCTGAAGAAAGAACGCTTGTCGTGAATGTGCATCCCGAATGGTATGCTTCAGGTTGGGCTAAGATTGTCTATTTCCTTATAATTCTTGTGGTTTTCTGGCTTTTGTATCAGTATTACAACCGTCAGAAGTCGGTACGCAGAGTTATTGAGCGCCATAAGAAAGAGCAGGAGTTGATGGAGACGCGCACTCAATTCTTTATGAATATTAGTCATGAGATTCGTACACCGATGACTCTCATCATATCTCCTATCGACAAACTGTTGAGCTCTGACACGGATCCGGAGCGTTTGCGCAGCTATAATCTCATAAAGCAGAATGCTAACCGCATCCTTCGCCTCGTAAGCCAGATGATGGATGTGCGCAAGATTGAACAGGGAAAGTATTTTCTTGATTACAAGAAAGTTGAGCTTGTAAGTTTCTTGTATGGCATTTATGAGGTGTTTGAAACAAACGCAAGCAGTAGAAATATCACATATAAATATGTGCATGACACAGAGAAGCTGTTTGTGTATCTTGACCCAGAGAATGTAGATAAGATAGTCATGAACCTCCTTTCAAATGCTTTCAAGTTTACTGCGGACGGAGGTAAGATTACTCTTGAATTGAAGGGCATTCAGGATGTAGCTGAGGAAAATGGGGAGGCAACGAAAGGCGCAGCGTCTAGCTTTATGATATCTGTCACGGACAATGGTGTAGGAATCCCTCTCGATTGCAAAGAAAAGGTATTTGAGAGATTCTATTCAGGCCAGCATTCAAAAGGCACTATAGGCACGGGTATTGGATTGAACCTTACAAGTCTGCTTGTAAAGCTTCACAACGGCACAATTACTGTGCTTGACAATCCTGAAGAAAGGGGTACACGATTTGATGTGTCTCTTCCTGTTGGCGATGAGTCATTATGCGATAAAGGTGGTGTCACAACAGAATACTCATCAGAAACGCCTATTGTTGTTGACCATGCAGAGGCTCCATCAAAATCTTCTTCTCTTGATAAGTCTCGTGTACTCCTTCTTGTTGAAGATGATGAGGCCATTCGTGAGTATGTGCGCAGTTCATTCTCTGATGAATTTGTGATAAAAGAGTGTTCTAATGGTCAGGAGGCATGGGATTATGTCGTAAACCATAAAGAGAAGGTTGGCATCATTCTCTCTGATGTTATGATGCCTGTGATGGATGGAATGACATTGTGCCAGAAGGTAAAGGCGAATTTCACCACAAACCATATACCTGTCATACTTATGTCGGCATTGAGCAGCGATAATGACCGCATTGCCGGCATCACAAATGGAGCGGACGCTTATGTGTCTAAGCCTTTCAATATAGATGTTTTGCGAGCCAGTGTGAAAAATCTGCTTAAGTCTCGTCATATCCTTCAAAGTAAATTCACTACCGAGGTACAGACGGAGAAGAACATAAAGAAGGTGGAGATGGAATCCCCTGATGAAGCATTTATGCGCCGTCTGATGAAAGTCATCAATGACAATCTCGACAATAGCGAAATCACAGTGGAGGAGATTGCTGACAAGGTGGGACTTAGCCGTGTTCATTTCTATAGGAAAGTGAAAGACCTTACAGGTCAGGTGCCTCGCGATTTCCTTCGCTATGTTCGACTTAAAGAGGCGGCCCGTCTGCTTAGAAAGAACAAGATGGACATAACTGGTATTAGTGTGGCTACAGGATTCAAGACGCCAAGTGCATTCTCTTCAAACTTCAAGGCGCTCTATGGAATGCCTCCATCAGAGTGGGCGAAGAGGGCTGCTGACGATGATGATAGTGATGATGTCGCGTTGCCTCAATCGCCGAAATGATTGGTTTGATGTTGGCTGCATTAGTAAATGCCTTATGATGTTTGCTTGAGGCGGAGCCATAGAGAACCAGTGGTCATGCGTATAGTCTCCGATGACATCGAAATATAATGAAAAAGCGAGGGGCGTTTCAGAGAAACGCCCCTCGCTTTAGTATTGTTTGTAAGTCATAGTTTTTTGCACTTACTTTGTTTCGATTTCTTCTGTGAGATTTATTTCGTTGCCTTTTAGGTCAACAAATTTATACTGGAGAAATCCTAATTCTTGACTTGGAATGATAGTCATTCCAAAGCTATATTTAAACTTCCATTTCATGTAGAGGCTGAAAAAACCTTTGCTTATGAATGCCTCTACATAAGGGTTTACGTATAGCTTGAAATTCTTTGTGCCAAGATTGTTCACAAGGTAGTCGATCTTGCTTTCGAGAGTGTCTGTGAAAAGTACGGAAGACTTGATAGTGCCTTTGCCGAAGCATGTAGGACAAGTCTCTTCCACATGTACGTCCATTGCAGGGCGAACTCTCTGTCGAGTTATCTGCATTAGGCCGAATTTGCTGAGCGGCAGTATGTTGTGCTTGGCACGGTCGCTTTTCATCAACTGCGTCATGTGTTCGTAGAGCTTCTGTCGATGTTCTGCAGAATCCATATCGATGAAGTCAACAACGATGATACCTCCCATGTCGCGTAGTCGTAGCTGTCGCGCCAATTCGTCAGCAGCACCCATATTCACTTCAAAGGCGTTTTCCTCTTGATTGTCAACCCCTCGGTTTCTGTTTCCGGAGTTCACATCGACAACATGAAGCGCTTCTGTGTGCTCAATGATGAGGTATGCTCCATGCTTGTAGCTTACGGTGCGTCCAAGTCCTGACTTTATCTGCTTAGTTACGCTGAAATTGTCGAATATAGGCACATTGCCCTTGTAGAGCTTCACTATAGACTCGCGTTCTGGAGCAATGAGGCTTACATATTTCTTTACTTCTTTGAAAACCTCCTCGTCATTGACATGGATGCTTTCGTAAGATGGGTTAAAGAGGTCGCGTAGAATAGAGACGGTGCGCCCAGTTTCTTCATGTACAAGTACTGGTAAACTTGTTGCTTTTTGAACCTTCCCAATGCAATCGTTCCATGTCTCGACAAGAACGCTGAGTTCGTTATTGAGCTCGGCTGCTCTTTTTCCTTCGGCCACGGTTCTAACAATTACTCCGAAGTTTCTTGGTTTAATGCTCTGGATGAGCTGTTTTAGGCGTGTGCGCTCCTCTTTCGACTTGATTTTTGAACTTACATTTACCTTTTCAGCAAAAGGTATAAGTACAAGGAATCGTCCTGCGAAAGAGATTTCTCCTGTAAGTCTTGGGCCTTTGGTGTTTATCGGTTCTTTGGTGATTTGCACCATAACCTCTTGCCCCACTTCCAGGATGTGCTGAATGCTACCTTCTTTCTCTAATTCTGGATGACTTCCAGCCTTCGACATTGGCGCAAGTTTGCTGCGGTCGCTTGCTACTTGCTTTACATACTTTTCTAATGCAAGAAAGTGTGAACCTAAATCTTGGTAGTGCAGAAAAGCTTCCCGCTCATGACCTACATCGACAAAACATGCATTGAGTGCCGGCATAATCTTCTTGACTTTCCCGGCGTAGATGTTGCCTACAGAGTACTTTGTGTCTTGCCCTTCTTTCTGAAACTCAACGAGCCTTTGGTCTTCGAGCAATGCAATAGTCACTTCTTTAGGCTGTGCATCGATGATTAGTTCGCTGGTCATTTTCTTTGCTCACCAAAAATTTATGTGTTTACAACAATAAAGAGCAAACCTCATTGATTGCCCATAAGGACAAGCATTCAGTGTTTGCTCTTTATTTTTCATCATGAAGATGATAGTGAATTCACTACTTGCTCTTATGACGATTCTTTCTCAGTCTCTTCTTACGCTTGTGAGTAGAGATCTTGTGTCTTTTCTTCTTCTTACCGTTT
>JAKSLL010000134.1 GCA_024401215.1 Bacteroidaceae bacterium | reverse complement strand
GGATAATAGATGTGCAGGCGTCATTGAGGGAGGGCAGGCTTGTAGATATTACAAAGAATTATTAATTACGAATTACGAAATACGAGATACGAAATACGAAATCTGTTATAACTAAAAAGGGTGGCAGGAAGAGCATTTGCTTTCCTGCCACCTTTATTGTGATACTCACTTTTGTAGTGTGTTCCGAACCAATCAGATTACATGATTATCTGTTCTTGTACATGTCGTCGTAGTATTTCTCGTAGTCTCCGCTTGTGATGTTGTTCATCCATTCTTCGTTTTCAAGATACCACTTTACTGTCTTTTCTATGCCCTCTTCAAACTGAAGTGAAGGCTCCCAGCCCAGCTCTTTCTGAAGTTTTGTAGAGTCGATAGCATAGCGTGCATCGTGACCAAGACGGTCGGTGACGTATGTTATAAGGTCAAGGTCGGCACCTTCTGGGCGACCAAGAAGACGGTCAACGGTCTTGATGACAGTATGTATGATGTCGATATTCTTCCACTCGTTGAACCCTCCGATGTTGTAAGTCTCAGCTATCGTTCCATTATGGAAGATGACATCGATGGCACGGGCGTGGTCAACAACATAAAGCCAGTCGCGCACATTCTCACCTTTGCCATATACAGGAAGAGGCTTGCGGTTGCGGATATTGTTGATGAAGAGCGGGATGAGCTTTTCTGGGAACTGGTAAGGACCATAGTTGTTAGAGCAGTTTGTCACGATAGTCGGCATGCCGTAAGTGTCGTGGTAAGCTCGTACAAAGTGGTCGCTGCTTGCCTTAGAGGCAGAATATGGAGAGTGTGGGTTATACTTCGTTGTCTCGTAGAAGAAATCCTTTCCGTAAGCCAGATGATGCTCAGAGCTTGATGCTGTAGTTGTGAAAGGTGGTTCTATACCCTCAGGGTGAGACATCTCAAGTGCTCCATATACCTCATCTGTAGAGATGTGGTAGAAGCGCTTGCCTTCATACTTCTCAGGAACTGACTCCCAATAGAGTTTTGCTGCCTGTAGGAGAGACAAAGTGCCCATCACATTTGTGCGAGCAAAAGTGAAAGGGTCTTTTATGGAGCGGTCCACATGACTCTCTGCAGCAAGATGTATGATTCCGTCAATCTTCTCATCCTGCATGAGCTGGTAGAAAGCATCGAAATCGCAGATATCCATCTTTACAAACTTATAGTTTGGCTTATCCTCCACATCTTTTAGGTTGGCGAGATTGCCAGCGTATGTCAGTTTGTCGAGATTGATAATCTTATACTCAGGGTACTTATTTACGAAGAGGCGCACCACATGAGAGCCGATGAATCCTGCACCACCAGTAATGACAATGTTTCTTTTAAATTCCATTTTGATGATAATTGCTTAATCTTCTGTCATCTCCTCATCGTCTTCGCTCTGAGGTGTTGTATCTGGTGTGCCGGAAAGCTTCTCGAAAATCTTTTTTTCAATCTCTTCCGCTAATTCTGTATTGTCGAGCAAGAGCTGCTTTGTTGCGTCACGTCCCTGAGCGAGCTTAGTGCCTTCGTAGCTGAACCAGCTGCCGCTCTTCTTGATGATGCCTGTGTCAACACCAAGGTCGATAATCTCTCCTGTGCGGCAGATGCCTTCGCCAAACATGATGTCGAACTCGCATCTGCGGAAAGGAGGAGCAACCTTATTCTTTACAATCTTAACCTTAGTGAGGTTACCGAGGATGTCTTCTCCGTCCTTGATAGGTGTGCTCTTGCGAACATCGATACGCACACTGGCGTAGAACTTAAGCGCGTTACCGCCTGTTGTTGTTTCAGGGTTTCCAAACATGACACCTATCTTTTCGCGCAGCTGGTTGATGAAGATACATGTGGTGTTTGTCTTGCTGATGGTGCCTGTGAGCTTGCGGAGAGCCTGGCTCATGAGACGAGCCTGGAGTCCAACCTTATTGTCGCCCATGTCGCCTTCAATCTCAGACTTTGGAGTGAGGGCGGCAACAGAGTCGATGACGATGATATCTACAGCGCTTGAACGAATGAGCTGGTCGGCAATCTCTAATGCCTGCTCACCATTGTCTGGCTGGCTTATCCAGAGGTTCTTCACGTCAACGCCAAGCTTTTCTGCATAGAAGCGGTCGAAAGCATGCTCAGCATCGATGAATGCTGCTATGCCGCCTTGTTTCTGGCATTCTGCGATGGCATGTATAGCGAGAGTTGTCTTACCTGATGATTCTGGACCGAAGATTTCGATGATGCGCCCTTTTGGGTATCCTCCAACTCCGAGAGCATAGTCAAGTCCGATGGAACCAGTAGGGATGACATCAATCTTCTCGATATTCTCATCACCCATCTTCATGATAGCTCCTTTTCCGAAGTTCTTTTCTATCTTTTCCATGGCAGCCTGAAGAGCTTTGAGCTTCTGCTGAGCGGGAGACATTGCGCCTTCTTCTTCAATTTTCTTTGCCATTGTATTCTTTTGTTATTAAAATGTTGTTAATGAGCAGATGTCTATATGCCCATCTGCTATGTGTTGATAATTCAGATTGTGAGTAGCAGTCCAAGAATCCTACAGCTCGAGATCGCCGTCGTGAATCTCATGCCAAGGAAGTCCCTGCTTATTGAGCTGCTCCATGAATGGGTCTGGGTCGAACTCCTCAACATTCCATACACCTGGACGCTTCCAGAGGCCCTTCATGAACATCATAGCGCCAATCATAGCAGGAACGCCAGTAGTGTAGCTTACGCCCTGCATGCCTGTTTCCTCGTATGCTGCTCGGTGTGAGCAGTTGTTATATACATAATATGTGTGCTCCTCACCATTCTTGATACCGCGGATACGGCATCCGATAGATGTCTGGCCTTCATAGTTTTCACCAAGCTCCTGTGGGTTAGGGAGTACGGCTTTGAGGAACTGCAGCGGTACAATCTTCACCTTTACAGGTTTGCCGTCCATGCCTGTTGCTTCGTATTCAATCTCATCGATGCGAGACATGCCGATATTCTGTATTACATCGAGATGCTTGAGATACTGCTCTCCGAAAGTCATCCAGAAACGAGCGCGCTTGATAGTAGGGTAGTTCTTTACCAGTGACTCAATCTCCTCATGGTGGAGAAGGTAAGACTCCTTAGGACCAACTTCTGGATAAGTGAGTGGCTGATGGAACTCCAGAGGCTCTGTTTCAACCCACTTGCCATCCTCCCAGTAGAGTCCCTTCTGAGTGATCTCGCGGATGTTGATCTCTGGGTTGAAGTTTGTGGCAAAAGCCTTATGATGGTCGCCAGCGTTGCAGTCAACGATGTCGAGATATTGAATCTCATCGAAATGGTGCTTTGCTGCGTATGCTGTATAGATAGAAGTCACACCTGGGTCGAATCCACATCCGAGGATAGCAGTAAGGCCTGCCTTCTCGAAGCGGTCCTTGTAAGCCCACTGCCATGAGTATTCGAAGTGAGCCTCATCCTTTGGTTCGTAGTTTGCTGTGTCGAGATAGCTGACGCCAGCCTCAAGACATGCATCCATGATAGTGAGATCCTGATAAGGGAGCGCAAGGTTCATGACGAGGTCTGGCTTGAACTCATTGAAGAGTGCTACAAGTTCAGGCACATTGTCTGCGTCAACTTTTGCTGTCTTGATGCTGCCTGCAGGCACAAGCCCCTTGTCTTCGATAGCCTTAGCAAGGGCCTTGCACTTTGACTCTGTGCGGCTTGCAATCATTATCTCTGTGAAAATGTCGCTGTTCTGAGCAACCTTATGTGCGGCAACAGAGGCAACACCGCCTGCGCCTATGATAATAACTTTTCCCATTATAATTATGTGTATTTTATATTCGAGTACAAATGTAGTGAAAAAGTAAGACCGATAAAAGATAAAAAGAGAAAAAATGCTTTATTTCATCATTGATTTCGGTTACCAATCATTTTCTTCCGAAGTCAGCAGGTATTTCTCCCCATTCTTCTGTTGGCCATTTAATGATAGGATTTGAATATGTGTTGTTCTTCAGCCAAGCCTCTGCTCGTTCTATCATCTGGTAGAGCTGCTCGGTCTTTGCGTCTCTGTTGAGTGTGGTCTTGCATTTCTTTCTTTTCACCCATAGCTGGGCGTTTACGCTGTCGGAGTAAATAGGCATAGTTGTCAGTCCTTGCTTTTTCAGCAAAGCAAGACCATGCACAATGGCGAGAAACTCGCCTATATTGTTGGTGCCATACGTTGGTCCGAAGTGGAAAATCTCCTTACCTGTGCGAAGATACACGCCTCGATATTCCATCTCTCCTGGGTTGCCAGAGCAGGCGGCATCCACAGCTATGGCTTCGTTGATAGCTCCTACTGGCAGGGTGGCTGTGCGGTTGTTTGCCGTGGCTTTTTCATCCGTATTATTTGCTGTTGGCGTTTCTGCGGATGTTGTGTCTTGTTTCATCTTCTCTTGATATGCCTCCCATCCCATATCGTAGGCATCTTCAGCTTCAGCTTCACTTTTGAACGATTTGTATTTAGCCCCAGGATAGCCTGTTACTGCTTGCTGGCAAGCATCCCAAGAGGTGTAAACACCGTCTTCTGCTCCGTCCCAGACGACATAGTATTTTTGTTTTGCCATAAAAGTGGTTATTTGATAAGTAGGTCTTGTTCACATTAAGTAACGTGTGAAAAATAATTCGTAGTGTGCCATTTCTTACGCATTACTAAACACGGTGATTTATTCGATTGCCATCTCTTTGCACAGCAAATCTTGCAGTCTGCGACCAGAGTCTTGCATGTTATTGTTGTTAACGAGTATTGAGAAAACAAGTAAATGTCCGTTAGGTGCTTTCACATATCCGGAGAGAGTCTGTACGCCATTCACGGTGCCAGTTTTTGCTCTTACATTTCTCTGCGCTGCTGTGCCAGACATTCGCCTTGACAGCGTGCCATCGACACCTGCAATCGGGAGAGATTCATAGAGTGATTCGATGACATCTTTGTTGTTGTATGCATATCTGAGTATGGTGGTCTGCAGACTTGGCGTTGTCTTGTTTGAATGCGATAGCCCGCTGCCGTCTTCTATAACATAGTCATCCTGCTTGCCTCCAGCGCGTTTTATCATCTCTCTGACTTTCTGCTTGCAGTTGTCGTAAGTCCATGTGTTTGTGTCTCTGAGGTTGCAGAGATTGAGCAGCATAGACTCGGCATAGAAGTTGTCGCTATTCTTCATCATCCTTTGCAGCACAACAGGAAGTGGCGTGCATAGAGATGTGAGTTCTTTGAACTTCTTGTTTACGGGTGCGGTTATAGTTGCGTAGGCGTTCCTTGTGCTGAAAGTTATGCCATTGCTTATTAGTGAGTTGTAGAGCGATGAGGCGAAATAGCGTGAGTGGTGCTTGTTCCAAAACCATGATTGGTTAGGCATAATGCCCTTTTGTGGTTCATACGAATAGATGTAACCATTTATGGAATCTATATCTAATGCTGTCACTTTCCATGCTATAAAGTCAACGGCATTTTCGTCGAGGGTGGGGTCGAAGCCTCCTCTCACATAGACATTGCCGTTCAGGTATTTCTTGAATATGGTGTCGTTGTGCATGGCATACTCTGACTCGCTGTTGGGATAAGTGACTATAGTGTCAACCTCGACAGGGCCGTCAATGAGCACATCCGTGCAGAAGTGATATGATGGGCCAAGAGTGGAGAGGGCGGTTATGGATACAAACAGTTTCTGTGTGCTTGCAGGGATGTACAGGTCGTTGTCGTTATATACAAACAGAGTTGAGTCGTCGGTCATGTCGTACACATGCATCCCCACTTTGTAGTTGAGAGTTACTGTCTTCTTATATCTTCTGCCTCTTTTTCCTTTTACTGTTACGGTAGCTGTCTTATGGCTGTTGAGTACAGAGTCTAGGCGATATTGAAGCATGTGAGCCCACCTCTCGTTTGGAGTCCAGTTGGCAGAGTCTGCAAAGAATGGATTCACAGCAATCTCCTCTTCCTCTCCTTCTTCCTCTTCTATGTCTTCCTCCTCTTGGGCTTGCATGCTAACAGAGCATAGCAGCGAAAAAAATATGATTAATAGATACTTGAAAGTCATAAAACAAAATGGGTGCATAGGCAGAAAAAACTATGCCCCCATGTTTTTATTATATAGATGTTCACGTCATCGAAACATCTGCTTTGTTATTATAAATGTATACAAGTTTCGCAAGCTCCACTTGTTGCAATTGCAAAAGTTGAATCACTGTCAAACGTCACTCGTTACATTCTCTCTGGCATTTCGATGCCAAGGAGACCCATACCGAGGCTTACAACCTTCGCAACAGCCTTTGCGAGAGAGAGACGGAACATCTTGAGTTCTGCATTTTCTTCGCCAAGGATTGAGAATTCGTGATAGAATTGGTTGAACTCTTTAGTAAGTTCATAGCAGTAGTTGCAGATGCCTGATGGGTTGTAGTCTGTGCCCGACTGGCGTACTGCTGTGCCAAACTGGTTGAGTTTCTGAATCAGCTCTGTCTCTTTTGTTGATATAGAGATGTTGGTTGGCAGTTCGGCAGGTATTGCTATGCCCTGGGCATCAGCCTTGCGGAGTATTGATGCGATACGAGCGTATGTGTACTGTATGAATGGACCTGTGTTGCCATTGAAGTCGATAGACTCTTCTGGGTTGAAAAGCATATTCTTGCGGGCATCAACCTTGAGAATGAAGTATTTGAGGGCTCCAAGACCGACCTTGCGAGCAATCTCGCGAGCCTCGTCTTCTGGTGTCTCTGTTTGCTTTACTCTCTCCTTGCTTGCCTCGTAGGCGTCATTTATCATAGCCTCCATCAAGTCGTCAGCGTCAACCACGGTGCCTTCACGGCTTTTCATCTTTCCGTTAGGAAGCTCCACCATTCCGTAAGAGAAGTGTACGAGGTCCTTGCCCCACTTGAAACCGAGTTTGTCGAGGAGAATAGAAAGCACTTGGAAGTGATAGTTCTGCTCGTTGCCCACAACATATATCATCTTGTCGATAGGGAAGTCCTGGA
>JAKSLL010000133.1 GCA_024401215.1 Bacteroidaceae bacterium | reverse complement strand
TCTTACGCTTCGCGCGTAAAGAAAAATAGTGAAAATAGGTGAAAATAATAAAAATGGTACAAGTTCCGCAAGCTCCACTTTAACATCCCAAAACGAGCATGCTTGTAGAATCAATAAAAGTAATATGTCTGTGTAGTTACATTGTGAAACATACAATTCAAATAAATTGTTTCATGCCAAGAAAAGTGTCTTTTTTTACGTTATATATATAAATAAATAATGTATAGCATGATAATTGGTTAGGATTTTTGTATGTTTGCAAATAATAATAATATACAAGTCTCGCATGCTCCACTTGTTGTGTAGTTAAAGGGTGGTTAAATAGAAGTTAAAGGGACGAATGTCCGTATATGGCAAACGTTCCTTTGATTCCGAGCGAAGCGATAACTCCTCTTAAACTCCACTTTAACTCCCCCAAACGAGCAAGTCGCAAACTTACGAAAGTTGAATAAAAATAAAAAAATATGAAGACAAAACTATTTTATTTTTTTGCCATCGCTCTGCTGAGCGGTTTGACAGTCTTTGTGAGCAGCTGCTCTGAAAATGACGACGAAAAGATTCCTGATGTGGAAGAGAATGAGCAGTCATATATTGACGATGTAGATTTCGTAAGAAGAAAATTAGTGTCGCTCGACGCTAATGGCAATTTCAAGGGCTTGCTGTGGGGCGTATGCATCGACGAAAGCAGACCTACCACAGCTTATGTGAGAGTGGAGAATCTGAATGAGGCTAAAGAGATTTGGCAAGTTTTTATCCCATACGATGCCAAGGCTGTGGCTAATGGCAACAACCAGTCGGTAGAACTGACTGACGCGAATGGCAAGAAGCTGGGCGATATGCGCTTTAATGTGCTGGACAACGGCAAAGAGCTGGCAGAAATCGTGTTCTCTTCGTCTAAGCTAATCGATGTTCATGTTTCACGCTTGGTTTTCATCTTGTCAAGCCTCTGGCCAAACAATGATGGCGAGTATGACGGCCCTGTGCCTGTGATGATGACTCGCAAAACTACTGGCGAGAAATATGCTGTGGTCAGTATGCCAAGCACTGCTGGCGTTTCAGGATACATTATGCACATTGGCAATAAGCGATACATCACTGATCGTGAACATGAAAACGGTGGAGCTTTGCTGATGCGCCATTTCCCATCTACTGGTTCTGTAAAGCAAATTGCTTGTGAGTTCGCTAAGAACCCTGAACTGTGGGGAACACTTTCGCGGATTTCTGGATTGAGCGTGGAAGAGCTGCAGAAGTCAAGATACTTCTTGTCTCACACAGACGGCTTAAAGCAATTTGTGTACAACATCAATGGCAAAGCGGAAACAGTCATGTTTCCATTGCTTTTCAGCAAATCGTTTGAGGCTACAGAAGCAACACATGCAGGTTACTATTGCTACACATCAAGAGTGTATATCATGACGATTCAGAATGGTGCCATTCAACTGACAATGGATAATAACTTCGAGATGAATAAGATTCCTAACGATATAGCGAATGAGTTGATATTGACAATGGATGACTTTGAACTGGAGTATTAGGACTAAACCACCAATCCACCAAAACGTGAAGAATTAAAAGTCTAAAATCTAAGAATGAAGAAAATATACGCTTTGATATCTATCTTGGTGCTTGCTTTGACAGCATGCACGAAAGATGATGCAGAAATTGTGATGGATGACATAATGCCGTCCATCACAGTAGTTTATTCTATTAGTGGTCCTGGCGACAATGGATATAATGACAAGATGGTGGAGGGTGTGGTGCATTTCTGCGACAGCACGAATGTGGCTCTCCACACCATACGCCCAGCTTCGATAGCTGAAGCGAAGAGCATTGTGGATAAGTGGATTACAGACACACAGGGCAGAGCGACTCGTTCGATGATGATTCTGGCAGGCAACGAATATTCGGAGCTGGCATCTGCCATTAAGCCTATTGAGGACAAGAACAGATGCTTACTTCTGGTGGAGAGTGATGAGAAGAATATGCCGAAGGGCGTGGTGACGGCTTGCGTGGATAGAAAGAGCGTGATGTATCTGGCTGGTGCTTTGTCGGCTCGCACTCCTGCCTGCATAATGGCAGCAATGAAGGGCGACAAGATGGTGGAGATGGCGACAAAGGCGTTTAGCGATGGCTATGAGGCTAAAGCACAAGGGCATAAGGTAGAGGAGATACATTATCTAAGCGAGAATGAGGAGGGATATACTGTACCTAATATAGCGTATGCTTATACAGACGGCCTGATTAAAAATCGTGATAAGTATATCGAGTCAACGGCTGACTATTATAACACGCGCTTCATTCTGCTCCCTATGGCTGGCGGTTCGAACACTGGCGTTTACTTCTACATGATGCAGTCGTATAGCGATCAGAGGTCATATCAAGCTGTGATAGGAATGGATGCGGATTATAGCGGACGCTTGGAAATGTCGCCTTTCTCTATTGTGATAAGCGTGGACAAGATGATGGAGGATTGCATATCGACATGGCTGAAAGGAAAGTCACTGCCTGCTCACCGCACGTACTCTATGGATGAAGGATTTGCTGATGTGGTAATGAATCCGTCATTCGACTTTATGGGGGTGTATGCCATGCAAGAGTTTGCAGATGTGGATGGCAACTCCTCTCTGGGTCAATTGCCTGAGAATTATTGGACTGAGAAGTATGAGGAATACAAGAGCGAGGCTCTGGAGTATGGGAAGAGGAGTGAAAAATGAAGAGGAAGAGTGGAGAGTCGAGTAATCGAAGAATCGGAAAAATAAAAAGACAAAAATGAAGAAGATATTTGCTTTGATGGCTGCAGTAATGCTGGTGCTGACAGGGTGCAGCGATGATAATGGGAAGTATGGTGCGGGTGAGCATGAGGTGGTGACATACAAGGTGGCTGTGTTCTCCAAGCCTGAGCAGAAGGATTGGATGATGCAGACTATTGGCTGGGCTCAGTCTATCATGGAGAGAGCCCAGGCAAACCAGAGGCGTGAGATAAAGCTGGAGTTTGACTGGCTGGATCAGACGAAGAGTAAAATGGATGCTGCGCTGTCGAGGATTGACGAGGTGGAGTATGTGGCAGTGCTGGGACCATCGGAAGCTGAGGAAGCAAAGGTGCTGCTCATTTCTCCTGAACTGAAGGGAAATACTGTGATTCTGCCAATGATTGGTTCGTCTGAACTGCAGAGACTCTATGCTGATAGGGATAATGTGTTTTTCATGACCCAGAGCGATGTGATGCAGAATGAAATCTTGCTTAGCATAGCGAAAAAGAACTTCGATGCGTCGCAGCTGGCACTGGTAACGTCGAATGATGGATATGGTGAGACATTCAGAGAGTGGTTTGGCTTTCAGGCAGAAGAGATGGAATGCACAGTGAGCAGCGTGGAATTGCTTGACAAGGATCTGACAGTGGAAAAAGCTGTGAAGAAATACCAGGAAAGACACGTGAATGCGTACAATGAGGGCAAAATTGCAGATAGCGAGAATTTGACGTTTTTCTTCCCAAGTTCGTCGAAAGAGCTTCTGGAGCTGGATAGGGTGCTGACGGATATGGAAGCGACAGACTGGAAATCATATCCAGAAACGAAATTTTGGGCAAAAAACACTGCTTGCTCTGACAGATGTGTTGACTACGACATTGCAAGCCAGGTGAAGCACCGCTTCATGGGCGTGGAGCCAGCCCCACTGCCTGAGTCGGGTTTCGCGGCAGCATATCAGGCTAAGTTTGGCAAGTATCCGAAGAATGGCACGGCACAGACGTTTGACACTGTGTATCTTCTTACCTACGCTCTGAGCCTCATGGACAGCAAGGGCGAGGAAGATATGAAAGAGCTGTGGAGGTATATTGTTGAGGTAGTTGATGGAGAAAAGAAAGACACATTTGGCTGGCTGGCTGCAGATGTGGAACATACAATCAATTTGCTGAGGAGCGGCGAGCATCCTTGTATAAAGGGCGTGAGCAGCACTTGGGATTTTGACAAGCGTTTCCATTGCTCGCCTATCAACACCACATACAGATACTGGATGCTGAATAATGGCAAGTATGGCACGGTGTCGTATGTGAGTGCGAATGGCAATTCTGGCGGTTTGTCGAATTTTGACTTGTGGAAACCAGATATAAGTATTGAAGATTACAGTAAAGAAGATAATTACACTCACGAGTACGGTGATGTGAAGAATAAGTATGCCGTGATAGTGGCAGCCTCGGCTACCTGGGATAACTATCGCCATCAGGCTGATGCGCTGGCTATGTATCATCTGATGAAGGACTGTGGTTATGATGATGACCACATCATCATGATCATGGAAGACGATATAGCATATAATGAGAAAAACCTAAAGAAGGGTGAGATGAGAGTGGAGGTTGATGGCAAAAATTTGTATAGCGAGTCTGTGCGTAAGGCTATTGACTATAAGCTTTCTAATCTGACTTATGATGATTTGATAGACATCATGACGGGAAAAAGCAGCGCTAAACTGCCAGTGGTGCTGCCATCGGACAGCACGGATAATGTGCTATTCTTCTGGAGCGGACATGGCAATTACAACACGCTGTACATGAACGAGACGAAGTTCCCTGCAAATGCTGTGAATCGAATGCTGAACGAGATGCGAGCCAATCACAAGTATCGCAAGCTGTTTTTCGTGATTGAGGCTTGCTACAGTGGCAGCGTGGCACAGGTGTGCGAGCGTGACAATATTCCGGGTGTGCTTTTCATGACAGCAGCCAATGCGAGTGAGACATCGAAGGCAGACATAGTGGATAAGGATATGAATGTATATCTGAGCAATGGTTTCACTCGCGGTTTCCAGCAGAAGATCAGGGAGAATCATAGTGTTTCGCTTCGCGAGCTGTACTATCATGTTGCAGCTCAGACCGTAGGTTCTCATGCAAAACTGTACAACATCTCTAATTTCGGTCGTGTGAGCGAGACAAGCATGCAGGAATTCTTGAATGTTGACGGTAAGTAAAATTATACATGTTGTGGAGTTAAAGAGGAGTTAAAGGGAAGTTATCGCTTCGCTCTGAGTTTAAGGGACGTTTGTCATATACAGACATTCGTCCCTTTAACTTCCTTTTAACTTCCCTTTATCATCCCTTTAACTCCACAACAAGTTATTATCCATACATATCAATTATATAGAAAAACACATTCAAATCCGATGTTTGGGAATAATTAATGCTCTTATTTTGCGCACATGCTGATATTTTATTAATTTTGCATATTAATTTAGGCATATTGTGCAGTAATATGAAGATTAAGAGCTTTTTAATTGAAAATTTCAAATCTGTAGAATCCATTGAAATTTCTTTGGATCCTAACCTCAATGTGCTCACTGGTGTGAACAATAGCGGTAAGACTACCATTATTGAAGCGATTGCATTGTGGGCTGAATGTTTTGAAAAACTGCTTGGTCAGGCAAAGCGAGCAGTCAAGGATAAAAACATTGCGGCAGGAGATTTTATGTTAGGTTCTTCATCAAACAGGTTTTTTGACTTTGATTCAATAAACTCAATTCGATGCCCGAATTATGAGGATATATTCAGAGATTGTGATACGAAGAGAAAAATCGTATTGTCTGCCAAGATAGATTGTAATGGAGCAGGTGATATTACAATTCCCTTTAATATAACCAGTTCTACAAATACACGATATGCCATACGTTTAGAAAACGAGAAAGATTTTGATGTAAAGCGTTTCAATGCGCTCTTTCAGCATCTTCCAACTCCTGTTTCCACTTACTTTTCTGCTCCTGTCGCGAATATTGAACAGAAAGAGAATTTTGTGACTGAGCCTATGCTGAATGATAAGATTCGCCAGCGCAGATCATTTGAAATTGTCAGGAATCGTTTGTACAGACTATATCATACAAATTATTTTCAGCAGTTCCAATCTGATTTGTCGTATGTGCTATATGGTACTACTTCTGCAAAAATAAAGTTTATCAGTCGCTCTGATGTAAATCATGATATTCGTGTATTGCTGAATTATACTATAGACAGGGAAACGGCAGAAAAGGATTTGGCTCTGCTGGGCAGCGGCTCACTCCAAGCAATTGAAATCTTGCTGAATCTCTACAATGAGGTAAATGAGAAACACGACATAAATCTCATTCTTTTGGACGAACCTGATAGTCATATTCATAGAAGTATTCAGACTCGATTGTTTGATATTTTGAATCGTTATGCAAATCAGAACCAAATAGTGATGACAACTCATAACGAGTCAATGATTCGTACCACTCCACTGCATAATCTCTTTCATATAGATAATGCCGAGGGAGGAAAGGTGGTATGTGTAAGACAGACAGATCTGAAGAAATTGCATGAACGTCATTTTGCTGGATTGTACCCTTCGCAGCTAAAACCAATAATTGGTTCGCTAAATGGAGCTACAACAGGTTTGGATTTTATCAGCGCAATTGAAGCTGAAAAAATAATATTTGTTGAAGGAGATGATGATGCTCGTCTGCTCTATCGCTTGTTTAACCAGAACCCGTTGAATGTCAATCGAAAGGTGATGTTCTGGGTGCTTGGTGGTGTTAGTCAGATGATGGATAAAATTGATGCATATTATTATGTGTTCAAAGATATAAGGAATGGTCAATCGCTTTGGAGTAAATCAGTCTTGGTATTTGACAAAGACAGAATGTGTGATGATCATTGCCAACTGCTTTGTGAGAAATTGACAGGAAAGTATGGCATTCCTGTTCATGTGGCAGACTTATATACACAGGAGTCTGTCTTGCTGACAGATACCAAGAAGTTAGCTGCATTGTTGGGAGCTCTTTTCGGAATATCTCAGCTTGATGAATTGGATCGGAACCTGATAACAGAATGCGAGAAGAAGAGACTTCAAAAGATAGAGCATTATACAAATGAGGCTGATTCACAGGCAAGAGTTAAGGCATATATAGGTATGTATCTTGACAAGATGAATAAGCATTACGATGCTTGTATAAGGACAGAGGAGATTCCTCTTTTGCTGAAGCTCAATGCTTATTATCGCACACAGCCAGTGTGGAAGTTCGCTACGAAGGATGATGTTGCTGAGGTAATCAACAATAGTATGTCTTCAATGGGGCTGACACATTTTTACGATTT
>JAKSLL010000132.1 GCA_024401215.1 Bacteroidaceae bacterium | reverse complement strand
ATGTTGCCTCTATTTGTGCGACGACTTATGATGCCCATAACGGAGAGACTGGCACCAAGGAGTGACTGACTCTTACGGTCTATCTTCACATCCGGGTACTTCTGCTGTACTGCCGTGAGAATGTCGAAACTTGTCATCTCACATCCCACCTCGCCGTTCTCAGGCTTACGGAAACAAGCATTTACCATTGCGGAGAAGTCGTCAATCACACAGTACTCGCGGTTGAGAATCTGCAGACGACTGTTCTCCTTCTGAGAAAGCCAGTACACCTGCTTCTGCTCGCATACTTCATTAACGAGCTGAGCATAGAGCTGGTCATAGTCGATAGGGAGGTCGGGCAGTATGACACCTGAAGGTATCTTCACAACGATAAAGCGACGTGTGCCTGTCTTATCTTTAAGAGGGCGAATCTCGTTTGTGGTAGCCACAAAAGATGCCATACGTGGACGGTAGGTGATGTTGCCGCCATAGATCTTACGAGCATTGACATCTGCCTTTGTGATGATGTACTTCAGAGTGGCCTGCTGACGGTTGGTGTAACGGTCAAACTCATCAAGATTTACCAGACCGCAGTTAGCGAGCGCCATATCCGTGTCGTGCTTGTTGAGCAGATTGATATGGTCAAGATAGTACAGCTGGAGATGGTCTGGGAGGAGTTTCTTGATGAAAGAGCCCTTACGACAGCCCTGGTCTCCGATAAACATCACCACAAGCTGATTGCCATAGATACTATCCATACCAAGCCAGTGGGCTACAAGTGACTTAAACCAGACATGGATGAAATGTGCCTTCTCATCATCAACATCAGGAATGCGCTTGATGAGCTCGGAAACACGATCCACTCCATCCCATACAGGGAGGTTCTTGAGGTAAGACTGTAGCGGATTGAATGACTCAACCGTCATAGAATAGATGATGCGCTTAACAAGATCGCTCACCTTTCCCTCAATGCCAGCCTTTATTGCCTCAAGGATGATAGAGTTGAGCACCTTGTCGGTGACAGGCATGAATTCGGTGTTGGTAAGCGACTCACCCATTTCCGGATTGAGCACCTTAAACTCGATTGTGTCACGCACTTCATTGTTTCTGAAGGCGAAGTTTTCACTTAGGAAACCCTCAATGAGAGCTACCTGTTCAGCAAGACTAATTGTTGCCATGATACGTTGTAGATTAAATGTTAATAAGAAAATGTTAATTACTCTCGTCTCAAATCGAAGGATTTAGTATTGTTTTCATCGATATTGAGGTTTTTGTGCTTTTTGTGTTGTAAAGCGAGATGCAAAGGTAATAAAAATTTTTCAATTCACCAAACATTTCGTGTAAAACGTTTTTTTCATGAGTTTTGCACGCAGGGGGTTGCACGCTCTATTTTTTACAGGTCTAACATCTTGGCAGTCAACAAGAAAGAATGCGTGCAACCCCCTCTAAAAGGGTTACACGGCGTACAACCCTTTTTGTAGGGGTTGCACACAACGCAACTTACTGATAATGACCTATCTTAGGTTATAAAATCAAGTGCGTGCAACCCCCTATGTTAAAAACTCGTGAGTTTTTTCTTAAGAGCAACGTTAGTTCGACGAATTAACAAATGCTTATTAGTTGCTTTCGCGCGTTTAAGAAAAACAAAAGAAAACCAAGTAAAACAAGAGAAAACCGATGAGTAAGTTTTTTTTCAACAATTTGAATGAGTATTTATTGATGTTCATTGATGTTTCTTTATGTTGAGCCGTCAGGCGACTATTTTAGGAGTCGTCGCTATGCTCCTCAACATCTATAAACATTTATAAACATGAAACTGTTTTCTTGGGTTTTCACCTGTTTTCTTTTGTTTTTTTAGAAGGCGAAAGCAAATTCGTCGAACCCACGTTAAGTGATGGCAAAAACCTTAATACTTCGCTATGGGTTCGCTATGCCTCCGTTGTGCCTCCGCTATTTGTCCGTTCTGGAGCGGAGGATAGAGTATAGGAAAATGGGACTTACATGGGAACTACATAGGAACTATATGGGAGGTAAAGCTATGCCTGAAGAAAGAAAACTATATAATAACGAAATCATCGTTCTCCACCATTACCACCACAGTCTGATTGGCCTTAAGCTTCACATTCTTCACAACGAGTTCCTCCATGTTATTCACACAAACCGCTATGGATATTGTGGTGTTCTTCTGTGCCGTTACATAAGCTGTCTTTTCGTCAGCAGAGAACGCTATGACATTGTCTCCCTTGATGAAGAAATTGAGTGGCTGGCCGAAAGAACGACCTTGCTCCAAAGTGAATGTAGCAGTTGAATGACTATCTGCTATATAGGTTTCCACATTGAATACTGGCGCCCACATCTCCCAGTCTTCACCATCCTTTGTGAGAGGATATTGAACATCTTCAAGTGCATCTTCGGTGGTTCTGCCATCAAAATTACTGATAAAGAGGTATGCGCCTATGCTGTCTGGAGCTATCACGCCATTCCATCCGTCAGGCAACTGACTCTGAAGCGGACATAGACGCTGGCTCATCAGGCACATATCAATGGCTGATACATTGGCATAATACACCAGATGCCTTTTGCTTACTACATCCTTCGCTTTTACTACTCGGGATTGGGCTGTGTACATAGGATACAGCTTGCCAGTCACAATACTGTTGTCCGTTGTTTTATCTCCAAAAGCAATGGACTTCTTGTTCATTCCTATCACACCAATCTCGTTGTCGATATTCACCCAATCTGAGTTTAATATGACCATCTCGTCACCTTCTGACTGCACAACCTTGATGCTCTCGGCATTATTTCCCGGTGCACGGTCATGATAGTAGAAAGTACGCTCTTCCTTGGTGAATTCGTCTGTACTGATTGCAAGCATTCCACCCTTCTCTGCCGTAATCTCACACGAGTCGTTTGCTGTAACATAATCGAGATAGATAAAGGCATTACGAGGTGTGCTGTAAAGAGAGAAACGATTCTTCAAGAGTGAGTCATTGGTGTTAAGTTCACCATTCATCACATATCCGTCGCCCTGGAAATAGAAACGGCCATTTCCTACAGGCACGGCATTCGTCTTTTTACCCTTTACATCAAACCATCCAAGGATATTTCCTGTGTTATTCTTGCGATAAGGAACCACAATCTTATTCTTGTCTATCTTATTTGATGTAAAATAGCCTGTATAGCTTTTCAATCCCTCTGACCATGAGAAAGTGGTAAAGCGGTCATTGGTATATGCTCGTACGATATTCTGACAAGGAAACATCATAGCCATGGAATGACGACTACGGAAGTTGTCCCACTTGGTTGGTACAAGATCTGCAGTTGGCCTTAGCAAGTGCATCAGATAGGTCATCATGACTCTATGCGCCTGAACTCCCATTCTGCGTGCCTGTACATCGGGACGCAGCAGCCAAGAACCGTCTTCAGTAGTTGACTGTCGAGCCTTGATATGCTGATAGGCAAGATTTTCAAGCATGAGGGCATCTGGATCACGAAGGAAGCATGCAAGGGTAGAGTAAGATGTTATCTGATCATACAGGAACATACTCCAGTCATTTCCGTTTGGCATGGCAAGTTCGCCATCCGCCAATGCGAGCCAACTCAGCACACGGTCAAATACGACCTCACTATTGTGCATGAGGGCATTCGACTTCCATAGCTTACCACCTTTTCTGTTGCCCTGAAACAATTCAAGGGCGAGTGCAGCCTCTCCCAATTCCTGCATTACAACATTCTGGTAAGATGTGTGGAAGTATTTATGATTCTGAAGGGTATAGTCTTCATACAGGTTTGGTGCTATATGAAGATCCATGACACGCTTTTGGTCGTAATCGGGGTCAATGACGCTTGCATCAGACGCATCATTTCTATGGCTATAGGAATTAATGGCAAACTGACGCATTCTGTCGAACCACATCTTCGCTTGCGGATCGTCAGGGAAGAGGCCTAATGTTGCTGCAAGGACATCTGCCTCCCAGCCATTCTCTTCTGCCTTTGTATCACCAATATAGCCTGTAGGAATAGGGCGCTGAAGTTCATATTGACATTCTGCAGCCAGGAGGCTCTTTATGTATTGACGCTGTTTCGGAGTCAAGTTCTCCCATTGGAAATATGCGCTATATGCAACTGACATAGCCCAGAGACTTGATTCCCATACTTTATCTTTAACAGATACACTTCCCCAATAATCTCCTCCTTCACATTTCTTCAGTTGGTTTGCCTTGTGGGTAGAATAAGCAAACGTGAGGGATTTCATGGCATATTCCTTAAGCATCTGGTAGGTCACCCCAGATGGCAAGGGTATTTCTTTCGGCTGGGCATACTTCACAAGAAAGGCGCAAATCATAGAGAGGTCAGCATTTGTGCGCACTCCGGCCTCATTACTGCGCATTGTACTTTCTCCCTTGAAACAGCCACATGCCTCCCCTATTCTATTAGGCGCGCTACACTCCTGATAGTCATTGACAACATAAGACGAGAAACTTGCTAACATTCGAAGAAGGTCGTCCATCATAACATCCTCACTGACAAATGCCTCTGTGAGGACGTCTTCGGTTGGACTGTCAACATCATTCTCTAACTGTGCCATACAAAATACAGGAATAAGGCATAGCAAGAGTAAAAACTTCTTCATTAGCTTCTTATCTTATGATTAGCTTTTTTATCGATTTTATTCTCCCAATGCAGTCTTTACAGCATTGACCAGACGATTCATTATGATTGGCTTTGTCACGAAGTCATTTGCACCTAATGACATTGCACGGTTAATATCTTCTTCGCGGTTAAGGGCAGACAGAACAATGATTGGTAAATCCTTATTACCAGCCTTTCCACTGCGTATCTCTTCAAGTACCTGGAAACCATCCATTATAGGCATCATAAGGTCGAGAATCATGATATCAGGCTCATAGCCGTTCCTTAGCATATCACAAGCTTCCTGCCCGTTCTTTGCCTTGCTCATTTCCATCTTGAAGGAGGATAGCATCTTCTGCGCTAAGACAATGTTCAGAGGAACATCATCAACAATAATACATTTTTTCATAATACCCACGTTTTAATATTTATACTGTCTCTCTTCCCAACAATCAAATAATTTATGCCCTAAAATACCCACAGATAAACATTGATGACATTGCATTCTGTCATCTTCGTAATTCTGGTATATAATTATTCGACTTCTATGCATTTTTACTCTGGATTTACATATTCCGCTAAGGGCATCTTGTTTGGTCAGATTCTTTAACAACAAAGGGAAGTCGTCAAAACTCCCCTTAATCTAAATGCTAGCACGGGAAATCCCGATTGTTGTGATTCGGCTGGGGCTCGAACCCAGGACCCACAGCTTAGAAGGCTGTTGCTCTAATCCAACTGAGCTACCGAACCAATCCTTTACATGCGTATCGCAAAGTTGATGCAAAGTTACTAAAAAATCCTTAGATTTAACTATACCAAGGAGAATAATTAAGGTTTATTAACAACTATACAATAGGTTAAGAATAAACCCATTATGACCACTAAGTTTTATTTCATAATCAGTCAAACGTTGCTAACTCTTAGTATAGTGCAACAAAATCTTCAGTTCACGGCATGATACAACCACAATACAGCCAATAGCATCAACACTAAAAACGAAACGCATAATTGCATTTATGAAAATAGCGCTTCCCCAAGAGAATCAGGAAAGCGCTATCTATATTTAGCTCATAAAGAGCATCAAGGACATTATTCAGCCTTTGGCTCCTCTGTTGCTGGTGCTTCAACAGCAGCCTCTGCAACTGGTGCCTCTGCAGCAGCCTTACGGCTACGACGAGTCTTCTTAGCAGCCTTTGGTGCCTTAGCCATGTTCTCATCGAAGTCAACGAGCTCGATGAAGCACATCTCAGCAGCGTCACCCTGACGAGTTCCGAGCTTGATGATACGAGTGTAACCACCTGGGCGGTTAGCAACCTTCTCTGAAATAACCTTGAAGAGCTCAGTTACAGCGAACTTGTTCTGGAGGTAGCTGAAAACTACACGACGGCTATTTGTTGAATCATCCTTAGAACGTGTGATCAGTGGCTCAACGTACTTCTTGAGTGCCTTAGCCTTAGCAAGAGTCGTAGTGATTCTTTTGTGCATGATCAAAGAGATTGCCATGTTTGAAAGCATAGCGCTACGATGAGATGCAGTACGACCCAGATGGTTGAATTTCTTATTGTGTCTCATTTTGAGTTTTAATCTTGATTAAGTTTATACTTAGTAATATCAGTTCCAAACGACAGATTCAGACTCTCGAGCAAATCATCAAGCTCTGAAAGCGATTTCTTACCAAAGTTACGGAACTTAAGGAGGTCAGTCTTATTATACTGAACAAGATCTCCAAGTGTATCAACGTCTGCAGCCTTAAGACAGTTGAGAGCACGAACTGAAAGGTTCATGTCTACGAGACGAGTCTTAAGCAACTGACGCATGTGGAGAATCTCCTCATCAAACTCCTGATTGCCCTCGATATCTGGGTTCTCAAGAGTGATCTTCTCATCAGAGAAGAGCATGAAGTGATGAATCAGAATCTTTGCAGCTTCCTTAAGTGCATCCTTTGGGTGGATGGAACCATCCGTGCTAACCTCGATGACGAGCTTATCGTAGTCAGTCTTCTGCTCTACGCGGTAAGGCTCTACAGCGAACTTAACGTTACGGATTGGAGTGTAGATTGAATCAATTGCGATAACGTTGACATCAGTGCAGAACTGGCGGTTCTCATCAGCAGGAACATAACCACGTCCCTTGTTGATAGTCAACTCAATCTGCATTGAAGCTTTTGAATCTAAATGACAAATCACCAAATCTGGGTTTAACACTTCAAATCCAGTCAAATACTTGTTGATATCACCTGCGGTGAACTCTGTAGAATTCTCGACGGTGATAGTAACTTTCTCGTTCTCGAATTCATCTACTATCTGCTTGAATCGAACTTGCTTCAGATTCAAGATCATGTTGGTCACGTCTTCCTTTACGCCGGGCACAGAAGAGAACTCGTGCTCCACACCATCAATGCGAATGGTGTTGATGGCATAACCCTCAAGCGATGAAAGCAGAATGCGGCGGAGGGAATTACCAATGGTAATACCAAAACCAGGCTCAAGAGGACGAAATTCGAACTTGCCGAACTTGTCGTTGGCCTCCAACATTACAACTTTATCAGGTTTTTGAAATGCTAATATCGCCATTAATTTAATGATT
>JAKSLL010000131.1 GCA_024401215.1 Bacteroidaceae bacterium | reverse complement strand
AGCGTGAATGCTGCTATGCAGCCGGTGTGAATGACATTATTCACACGGCATGAATAATGCTATTCACTCGGCATGAATGACAGCATTCACCCGAACAGAATAGCAGCATCTGCTTAGCAGGAAGTTTTTACCATGCCACTACGCCGCTTTTGATTGTATGGAGGAAAAGAATTCAAACTGTACGTGTACGATTGGAATCTCTTGCGCTTTGCGCCAATTAAGAAAACAAAAGTAACTACTCAGCGAATGCCCCTTTTAAACAAGGGCAAACATTCTGCGATTTTATTTATAAACAAGGCTCGGCGTAAGCCAATCCTTGTTTGAAAAAGACTTTCGCTGAGTAGTTACAAACAAAAGAAAACATGTGAAAACAAGAGAAAACAGTGCCTGGAAGGCACAACAGCCTCGTAGAGGCGGTCAGTAACCGGGTACGAAGTGCCCGGTATAGCAGGCATGGGGAAAACTGCCTGGAGGGCAGTACCTCGCTCGCAGTTCAAGGTCGTGGCTTTTCAATCCGGCAGCATCTCCTTCGTCGATGCGACTGGTTACTAAGATACTGGCTTCCAGCCAGAACACGACTTGCGAAACTTGAAATCCCTTTAATATTGTGGCAATCAGCAAGATGTTACCAATCGCTTTTGATGATAAGCTGTGAACCGTTCTGTATTGCTGAAAGAATCTCACGCTCTCCCTTCTTAACTTTGCAAAGAGAAAGCTTATCGCCCTGCACTTCGGCTATGGAGATAGAGCCAATCTGTGTCATTCCGTTGTTTGAACCGACATTTACAGCCTCATATACTTTGAAAGTGTCGCCCTTTGAGAGTTCCTGAGCATACCCTGCATTGATATACACGCTCTCTGCCTTGTCTTTTTTCACCTCCCCGACAGAAGTGATATTACCGCTTACTGACAATCGTGGAGCTCTGCTTGGGTAGAAGCTGGCGAGCTTGTTGGCTGCCTTGTTGACAACATTCCTTATGACTCCATCCATATTGTCGCTTGATGTGTATGTTGTGTGGTTGCTATCGCTGAAATCGTCTTGCCACACAATGAGTCCTGTACGGTAATCGGTACATTCGATGTGTATGCGTGCATAAGCGAATATTCTGTTAATTTTTCTGCGAGTGCCACGAGGAGCGTCGGGTTTGATAGGGTCGTAAGTTTCTCCTCGCTGTATGCTGACTATCGAACCTTTGATGATGAGCATAGGCGCTCCATCTTTAGAAGCTACGTTTGTAAACTCGTTATCAACAAGGCTCACTCTGTTGATATTGCCGATAGCTGTGCGGAGGCATGACTCCAGAACCCTTGCGTCGTTAGGGTTTGTGTACACTTCCTCTGGTCTGTACATTGTTCGTTCTCCCTGCCAGTAGCGGTCGTCGTTGATTCTGCCGCCGTGCATAGGCGTATAGTCGAGCTTATCTACAATAACATATACTGGTGTGCTGTAGTCTGTCTGATTTGAACTGTTATTTACACGATATTGACGTGTGTTGCCCCCTACGGTGACATGTAAAATTTTGTCTGCGCCATTCTTGTCGCAGCGTACAGTGGCATTTACTCCGTTGTCGTATAAAGTTTTCTGTATCACCTCGCTCCATGCTGCATCAGTTGTCATGGTTTGTGCGGTTGAGGAACTGATGGATGCAATTAATGCAATTGCTAATGTTGAAATTTTTTTCATTATTGATTTGTTTTCGAAATGTGGCGCAAAATTACGGAGTTTGTGGAAAAACACAAAGAAAAATTTGAAATAAGCGACTATTGCGAGTCAACAATTCTGTTTTTGGCATTACTGTCATTCCTTTTTGCGCTCTTTATACAGCTGGTATGAGTTGACGACATTATGCCATACAGAATAGAATCCGCCTGCCATTGCTGTTACAGGGTTGAGGAATGTGTAGCCCATCCAGATGGCGAAGACTGTGTTTTTCTGTCCAAGAAGCTGTGTGCCAGCTATAGTGTCGTTGTGTCTGCGCCCGATGATTCTGCCTGCTACGAATTGGAAAATGCAAGTGATGAGTGATGCTATGGCTATGCCGACAAGTTCCCATACGCTTTCGTTGCTGTGCATTATAGCCTTTGCTGTCACTCCGATAGCAAGTGCAAGGGCTATTGCCCATAGATTGAAAGCCAAGTCTTTTTGTGCCTGTATCTTGCTGTGCAGTTTAGGAAACATGTATCTTATTGCCCATGCTGTGACGAGAGGCAGTATGAGCAAAGGGAATACCTTGCCTATGATAAGAAGAAATGATGTTTCGAATGTCATACCAGGGTCTGATGACTCATGTATGAAAGGCACTAAAGACGGTATGATGATAGATGCGGCAAGGTTTATCAGACATGTGTAGCTTATTACTGTGCTTGGGTTGCCGTGCAGTTTGGCTGTAACGACTGATGCTGCGGTGGCTGTGGGACAAATAAGGCATACCATAGCACTTTCTACGATAACTTTTCCTGGCATTGATGGCAGAATGATGACAAGCAAACCCAGGAGAGTGAAACTTATCGTCTGTATTGCCAATGGCTTCAACATCCATTTGTGGGGACGCAGTTCGCGCGGACTTACCTTGCAGAAGCTCACAAACAGCATACAGAAGATGAGTATAGGCTGCACAATACTTATCAGCCTGTTTGCTATGGCGTGAGTTCCGTCAAGCGCATGTATGTTGACATAGGCAAAATATGCTGCAGCCCCCGTTATCATTGCTATAGGGAGTGTCCAGTTTCGTATGAATTTTATCAGGTTCATTGCTTATAATGTTACTCATTTGTTTTTTAGCATATTCTCCAGACGTATGACCTCCTGCTTGTATTCTTCGGCAACGAGGAAGTCGAGCTTCTTGGCTGCATCTCGCATGAGTTTTCTGTTGTGCTCAATGGCGTGATTTATCTCCTCCGTCGTCATGCTGTTGTATATAATGTCATCTTCTGACTCGGCAGCAAGAGAGGCATTCTCCTCAATATATGCTTCACCTCTATAGTCGATGAGCTTGTGCTCGCGGATGGCGTTTTGAGCTTTCTCTATCTGGGTCGGCGTGATGCCGTGTTCGGCGTTGTATCTCATTTGTATTGAGCGTCGCCTTTCCGTCTCCTCAATCGTTTCCCTCATCGTCTCTGTAATTGTGTCGGCGTACATGATTGCCAGTCCGTTGACATTTCTCGCAGCGCGGCCGATAATCTGTACAAGAGAGCGATGGTCGCGCAGAAAACCTTGATAGTCGGCATCAAGTATGGCGACGAGCGACACTTCTGGTATGTCGAGCCCTTCTCTCAGCAGATTTATGCCAATGAGGACATCGAAGATGCCAGCTCTGAACTTGTCGATGATTTCGACACGGTCGAAAGTGTCCACGTCGGAATGTATGTAATTGGCTTTTATGCCTATTTCATTGAAATAGCTTGAGAGTTCTTCTGCCTGTCGCTTTGTGGATGTGATAGCGAGTGTGCGTTCGTTTTTCTCTATGCGCTTGCGTATCTCCTCCATGAGGTCGTCCATATAGTTTGTTTTGCCTCTCACCTCTATCGGGGGGTCAAGCAAGCCTGTAGGGCGTATGAGCTGCTCCACAATCACGCCTTCTGCTCGCTCCAGTTCGTAGTTCGCAGGAGTTGCGCTAACAAAGATTGTCTGCGGAGTAAGTGCCTCAAACTCTTCAAGTTGGAGTGGGCGATTGTCGAGGGCAGCGGGAAGTCTGAATGCATAATCAACAAGATTCTCTTTTCTCTTTCTGTCACCTCCCCACATGGCTTTGACCTGTGGTATGGACTGGTGGCTTTCATCAACAATGAGCAGATAATCCTTAGGGAAAAAGTCGAGCAGGCAGTATGGGCGTTCGCCTGCCTCTCTGCCGTCGAAATATCGAGAATAATTCTCTATGCCAGAACAATGCCCTGTCTCCTTAATCCACTCAAGGTCGGTGGTTACGCGCATCTCAATCTGCTTCGCTTTGTCTGGTTCTTGGCGTTCTTCGAAATAGGCGATGCGCTCCTCCAGGTCGTGTTCAATCATCTTTATCGCTCTTTCTGTCTGCTCTTTAGATGTCATGAACAGATTGGCAGGGTAGATATGGTATTCCTCGTATGGTGCGATAGGGTAAAGTGTGTTTGGGTCAAGTTCGGATATCTCCTCAATCTCATCGTCGTAGTAATTTATGCGCAGCACCTTTTCGTCGTAAGCGAGATAGATGTCCACAGTCTCTCCTTTGACACGAAACTGGCCACGTTGAATTTCTGTGCCTTCTGCCATGTCATTGTTCAGGTATAGCATGTCAACAAGTGTGCGTCTGAGCTTCTCCTGAGGATACTCCATGCCGACCTGGAGCGTGAGTATGCTCTCCTGAAAACTTGTTGGAGCCCCCATGCCATATATGCATGAAACGGAGGAAACGATAATAACGTCGTTGCGTCCGGAGAGGAGTGCAGATACTGCTGCAAGGCGACTACGGTCGAGTTCTTCATTGATGGCAAGGTCTTTCTCTATGTAAGTGCCTGTTGACGGTATGTAAGCTTCTGGCTGGTAATAGTCGTAGTAGCTGACATAATACTCAACGGCATTGTTTGGGAAAAAAGCCTTCATCTCGGAATACAGCTGGTGGGCGAGTGTCTTGTTGTGGCTGAAGATGAGTGTCGGCTTGCCTATGTTCTGGATGACATTTGCCATTGTGAATGTCTTGCCCGAACCTGTCACGCCAAGCAGCACTTGTGCTGGCAATCCGTCTTTTACCCCCTGTGTCAGTTGCTCGATAGCTTGCGGCTGGTCGCCTGTCGGCTTGTATTTTGATGTGAGTTGAAAATCCATGATTGTAGTGTTATCTGCTGCAAAAGTACTACATTCAGCCTAAATAATTGTGAAATAATCGTTATTTTTATAAACAAAATATAAATCTTCAGCAGCGTGTATTATTTGTTAGAGAAAAAATGCGTAACTTTGCATTCACATTTTGTATTAATTTGATGAAAAAGATATTATTTTTTGGACTGCTTTCAGTGATGCTTTTGAGTTCTTGCAACTCGTATAATACAATACTGAAAACACAGGACTATGACTACAAATACGAAGCAGCGAAAGAGTATTATGCCTCTGGGCAATATACAAAGGCTTATCAGCTGCTTGAGGAACTTACGATTGTGCTGAAAGGTTCGGATCGTGGTGAAGAGTCGTTTTTCATGCTTGGCATGTGCTATTATGGCCTTCATGACTATGAGACTGCTGCTCTGTATCTTGAACGTTATGTTAAGACCTATTCTAAGGGAGAATATGCGGAGCTTGCTCGTTTCTATTGCGGCAAAGCGTCTTATCTTCAGAGCCCTGATGCAAGACTGGACCAGTCTCCTACTTACGCAGCCATTACTCAGCTTCAGGAGTTCCTCGATTTCTACCCTTATTCTGATATGCGTGGCGAAGTCAATGATATGATATTTGAACTTCAGGACCGCCTTGTGCAGAAGGAGTACAATAGTGCCAAGCTGTATTACGACCTTGGCAGCTATATTGGAAACTGCATGAATGGAGGAAGCAACTATGAAGCTTGTATCATAACAGCAGAGAATGCTCTCAGGGCATATCCATACACAATTTACCGTGAGGAACTCTACATGCTTGTGCTTCGCAGCCGTTTCCAGCTTGCAGAAAAGAGTGTGGAGGCTAAGATGGAGGAGCGATACCGCCAGACCATTGATGAATATTATGGTTTCAAAAATGAGTTCCCAGACAGCAAGTATGCTAAGGAAGCTGACCAGATTTTCAAGCGCTCCAACAATAAGGTCAATCGCAGCTGATATGGTTTGTGAGAAAAAATAAGTCGAATAACATTAAAATATTATTATAATATGGATTTTAAGAAAACAAATGCACCAACAACAACAGTAACACGCAATTTGATGGATCTTTGCCGTGATACAAACAATGTCTATGAGAGTGTCTCTATCATCTCAAAGCGTTCAAATCAGATTGCTGTGGAGATGAAGGAGGAGCTCAGCAAGAAGCTTGTTGAGTTTGGCGCAAACAGCGATTCTCTTGAGGAAATTTACGAGAACGAGGAGCAGATTCAGATCTCTCGCTATTATGAGCGTCTTCCAAAGCCAACTCTTATTGCAACTCAAGAGTTTGTTGAGGATAAGGTTTATTACCGCAATCCAGCTAAGGAGGCAGACAGAAAACTTTAATATCTATGATACAGAGAATACAGACCGTGTATCTTGCACTCGTATTCATCTTCTCATTCGTGAGCCTCTTGTCCCCAATGGGGGAGTGGATGGTTGCAGATACAATTGTTGCACAGTTCTCCAATTTCACATTCAACGCTTTTGGGGATTATAAGTCTCTTGACGAAACAAGTGGTCCTTGGTGCTTGGGTGTGCTGCTGATAATTGTGATGGTTTTGTCGTTGTTGAGCATAATGCTTTTCAGAAAGCGCATGCGTCAGTTACGTTTGACAATTGTCAGCACAATTCTGCTTGTAGGATATGCCGCAACTTATGCATTCTTCGCCTATGTTGTTTATCAGCTGAAAATAGATAATATTGCGAGTGTGCCACCTCCTGTTTTCCATTTAAGGTTTATGGCGGTGTTCCCTGTAATCAGCATTATCCTCAATTGCCTCGCAATTCAAGGAATCAGGAAGGATGAGGCTTTGGTGAGATCTCTCGACAGAATACGATAAGTTTTTCTCTCTCCCGCTCTTCATTATATATATAATATGTGTGTGGAGTTGGAGAGAGAAAAAATATTGAAAAGTCAGTGTTTTTTTTGATAAAAACCTTTGACAGTTAATAAAAAAGTGCTACCTTTGCACTCGCAAAAGGGAAAGAGCTACAGCGTAGCAGGTTATTATTCCCTTTGTGTATGCCATAAGTAGTGCGAATAATTAGATGCTGCACAACAGGTATAGTCACATAATGCGGAAATAGCTCAGTTGGTAGAGCACAACCTTGCCAAGGTTGGGGTCGCGAGTTCGAGTCTCGTTTTCCGCTCTTGTAAATCCAAGACAAGGCCCATGTGGCGGAATGGTAGACGCGCTCGTTTCAGGTGCGAGTGTTGCAAGACGTGCAAGTTCGAGTCTTGTCGTGGGCACTGGATGAATTGGAGAGGTGGCGGAATGGTAGACGCGCTACTTTGAGGGGGTAGTGGGCTAAGCCCGTGTGAGTTCGAGTCTCATCCTCTTCACATTATTGAAATACAAATTCTTTGATAATTGCGGAAATAGCTCAGTTGGTAGAGCACAACCTTGCCAAGGTTGGGGTCGCG
>JAKSLL010000130.1 GCA_024401215.1 Bacteroidaceae bacterium | reverse complement strand
ATACCGCATTCATGCAGGACAAGCTAGAGTATATCAAGAATCCAGTGGTAGCAGATATCTAATGACTACAGAAGAACTCGACTATATCATCATCAACGAACCCACTCCCAACTCCGCCTTCCACATCCAGTTCAAAGACGGCGACTGTCTGTATTTTAGCTATGATGGGGACGACAAGACAAAGGTGTGGGTGGTTGCACCGAATACGAAATGGTATAACGTGGGGATGGATGCTGAGGGTAAGTATGACTTACCAAACTGGCAAGATTATCCCCAACCGACTGGCAAAATCTCCATCTCTCGCAAGATTGCAAAGTATCAAGTGGTTGGAATCCGAAAATTCTCTTTTTCTGACTGCAACAGTTTGCAATCCATCGTCAGTCCTGATTCGGTCACAACGATTGAAGATAGAGCTTTCTTTGGTTGCAGCAGTTTGCAGTCCACCATCATCCCCGAATCGGTCACAGAAATTGGGAAATTTGCCTTCTTTGGTTGCAGCAGTTTGCAGTCCATCGTCATCCCCGATTCTGTCACGAAGATTGGGAGTGATGCTTTCTTTGGTTGCAGCAGTTTGCGGTCTATCAGAATGAAGAATCCGAAGTTGCTCAAGAATACGGGTATTGGATTCAGAAGGTTCTTAATAAAAATAAAGCCTCCTAAATTCCGCAAGTAAAAATCTTGTGCAATCAAAATAAAGTTCTATTGTGGGCACGTGCTATTTCATCGACTAAGTCAAGCCACCGAGGTCGAAAACGATACTAAAAGACACACCTTTCCCCACCCAGAGAGAAGTGGGGATTCGGGGGTGTTAGCAAAAGCAGACCGTTAGACTTGCAGCTGGAGATAAGCGGGATCGGCAGTGTATAGTCTAAGTAATCTGCGAGACCCCACGGTCACCCAATTGAACGGGACGGAGGCGAATCGGAAGACGACGGCATTCACTCTCGAAGACCTTTTGATGTCGAAGCCTTTATCCTCAAGGATGCAGAGGAAATACCTGTAGTAGTTGTGCAGAAAGACCATGATGCCCATAAACACAGTGTTCACCTCCATGAAGGAGCATTGCAGGTGACCCATCCGAAATCGTTGTTCAGGCAGTCGAAGCACCGCTCCGTACTGTCCCTCATGTTGTAGAACAGCGCCACGTCCTTGTTGCTCATCTCGATGCCGTTTGTCAAAATGCACCGATAGACGTATTCACCGTCGAACAGGTTCGATTGCCCGTTATCCCTCAAGGTGCGCTGCACGACGATCCGGTAGCATTCCTCATCCAGAAGGCGGTAAACGGTATTGATGATAGTTGGCACTTAATGTAGTTGATCTCCACATCCTCCCAAGCGGAATCGTCAATCTCGGAAATCCTCCTTAGCAGCGTCTCGCACCTGTTCGCCCTGAAATAGAACAAACGGCTGTGCTTGGCCACGGTCTCGACAGTCTCCTTGGGATAGGAGCCGCAGTACTTCCTCGACTGCCCCACCTTGATCCCGTTTTCTTCAAGAACCAGATAGGCCTTCTCAAATGTCTTGGACTGAATGTACTTCACGTTGTCGTTTCCGTCTCTGTTCTCAACGTAGAAATGGTATTCGTCGATCTGGGCGATGCCGGGAAAGTATCCGAAGACCTTCTTGTAGGAGAACTTGGCGTCATACTTCTCGGTGGGAATAAACTGGTTGTCATGATCGAAGACGTGGTCGGTATTCGTGTCGACCTGTCTGCATTGGATGAGGCCTTTGACAGCAAGGTCGGTGAGCGCAGGGTTGTTGTTGAACTTGTACTCAATACCCGATTCCGAACGAGAGGCGGTTGACTCGGTGCCGAGCTCTTTGAACGAATTGAGGCGGACGTCGGGGCTGCATAGCCTGTAACCCTGAGATTTTTCGGAAATCTGGTCTGAAATCTGCTTGGAATCCTCTATGCACGAGCTGTTGGTGGCATAGGTCGCCAGCAGGGTCTTGGAAATGTCCGAATAGGAACACTTTTGTATCGAACCTCCTGTTTCCCAGCAATTTGTCAACCAGCTTGTCGAAACCGACCTTGTTAAAATGGTCAACCATGAGAAATATTCCACCAAAAGTTCTCACTAAGTCAAATTTTATTTGTATCTTTGCACGCATAAATTAATCTACGTATTTTTTGCACATACAAAAATACGAATGATTTATGACATGAGCGACAGATTGCTCTGGAGAAATCCAACAATCTGTTGCTAAATTTGTTAATTATCAACTTACGGAATTAAGGTAAAACATCTTTGAACATTCAGTCTATGGCAAAAAAATACAATAAGAAAAAGCTCACAAAAGTCGAAATCAAAGGATATAAGTCAATTGCCTTTGATCAACCTGTCACTTTGTCTCTTGGCGCAATCAATATCTTACTTGGTGCTAATGGTGCTGGCAAGAGTAATATTATCAGCTTTTTCAAAATGTTGAGTTATATGATGAGCAAGTCATTTGCTCGTTATGTAGAGATGGCGGGTACTTCCAATTCTTTATTGCACTATGGTGCTAAACAAACACCATTTCTTGAAGGTAATCTGACCTTTTCTGACGAGAAAAGTTCCATAGATACATATCAGTTTAGGTTGACAAATGCCGCTCCGGACCGATTAATTATCACAGAGGAAACTGTACAATGGCATAGGAAAGGCGAGGACAAGCCATACGATGTGATCTTAGAACCTAATTTCAAGGAGTCTTCATTGGCTGATAGCTTGGATAAGGTGGCAAAATCCATCTATTGGATGCTGGCTTATTGTAAGGTTTATCAGTTTCATGACTCTTCTTCTGAAGGTCCTCTTCGTCAAGCTTGTCCTGTAGAGACATCAGACTATCTACAGGCTTTCGGGAACAACCTTCCGTCATTCTTGTATTTCCTTCGAGAACACTATAAAGAGTCGTATAACCGTATTGTTAGTTATGTAAGAGACGTTGTTCCTCAGTTCCAAGATTTTTATCTCGAACCCGTAGGTAATATAATATCTCTCAGATGGATGGATATTTCTGCGACTGATTATGTGTTCAATGCGCACCAATTCTCAGATGGCTCTATCCGGTTTATTGCACTTGCGACTTTACTATTGCAGCCTAAAGAGACCATGCCAAATGTGATAATACTTGATGAGCCAGAATTGGGGTTGCATCCGTTTGCTATAACCCAATTGGCGCAAATGATAAAGGATGCGTCAATTCATTCCCAGATTATTATAGCATCTCAAAGCAAGGACTTGGTTGACCATTTCAACATAGATGATATTTCCGTGGTTGAGATGGATGAGCAAAATCTGTGTACAACGGTGAAGACATTAAATGAGGAAGAGTATAAGCTTTGGTTGGAGCATTATACTGTCAGTGAATTGTGGGACAAGAATATCATAGGAGGACGACCTGTATGACTGCAAAGATAATTCATGTCCTTTGCGAGGGACAAACAGAACAGGGATTTGTAGAAAAAATTTTAAAGCCATACCTCATGATTAATGGTTGTGCGGCAGTCAAGAGTATTCTTGTAACAACCAACAAGAAAAAGAATGCATGCGGTGGTCTCGTAACCTATGCCCATGCATACAATGATTTACAGATCATGTTTGGTTCCAACAGAGATGGTGAGTATGCAAAGCATATATTCACTACTATGTTCGATCTATATGCTTTGCCAAATGATTTCCCAGGATACGAAAATTTTCATTCAATTACTGATAGATACGACAGAGTTGAGGCTTTTGAGAGCGCATTCGCAGATGTAATAGGTTCGGATAGATTCATTCCATATATTCAACTCCACGAGTATGAGGCGCTGGTGTTCTGTGGCTTGGATTATTTGAAAGAGATGTATAAAGGCGTAGATAAGAATATTGAAGCATTGAAGGCTGAACTTGCTGAAGTAGGGAATCCGGAACTCGTGAATGATAATCCAAAAACCGCTCCTAGTAAGCGAATAATAAAAGCGATTGAAGGAGACAAGAGGACCCACTACAATTACGATAAGCCAAAGGCTGGTAAATTCGTTGCAGAAAAAGTGGGTGTTGACGAACTACGTGCAAAGTGTCGCCACTTCAATGACTGGATTGAGAAACTGATCAATTGTTAAGATGTATGCCTAATCAGAAGTCCTTGATGATGGAAGATATGAGTGTAGCCTTTGTGCAAGCCCTTTGCGCTGCTAACGGTTACTCAATATCTATATGTAACCATGACAACGATGGTTGGGATTTATCTATCGAATGTAAAGGTAAGCCTGCTGAAGATAGTATTATGTATTCCCCAGCAATTCAGGTTCAACTAAAATCTTCGTATTCTAAAATACGAGAGAATGAGGACGGATCTATCTCATATAGTCTGGAGGTTAAAAACTATAAAACTTTGATAGAGAACAATCGCATGATTCCGCAGATACTTGTTGTGTTCTATATGCCCCAAGAGGAGGAACACTGGATTGAACAGACAACAGATTGGCTTAAAATTAAGAAATGCGCCTTTTGGATATCTTTAAGGGGATTGGCTGACACAGATAACAAAGAATCAATAACGATAACTTTGCCCTCGGATCATCTACTTACCAAAGACACATTAAAAGACATTATGGTACGAACCTCAAACAATTGCCATTATGAACAGTTTCGATACATTAATACGAAGATTAGACCCGGTAAAACTTTGTCAGTATCTGATGCTGCAAAAGTGGACGGAGATAGATGGTTTATATGATGGTAAGGTGCGTCAGTTTCTCAATATAGAAAAAGGTGAGGCCGTAATTTTACCAATGGAAAATTCTTTCTCCGATTACGACCAAGTCATAATGCGGTTTGTCTCTACACTTGCAAGACTTGAAGGAATGACCGAAAAAGGTATATTTAATAAGTTGTTAAATCCATCATGTGATATTTTGAAATGGCGAATTGCAGATGACACCACATTTAATGGTGCTATCTCTTTTGCGTCAATGGGAACTAATATTGATTATATCAAGGATATGTTAGGCGCAGCATGTCTCGACATGAAATCGCCAAATGCATATCATTCAAAATTATACACCAAAGAGGTTCAAGAGCAGTTGTCAAAATATTGTTTTGGTCAAACAGAGATAGGGAGTTATATACTCAATGTGTTGTGCCCTTTAGGATATTATCAATATCAATTATTTGATCCCAGCGAGGAACAATTTCCTGATTCTCGTAGAATTAATCTAAGATTACTACGAAACATCAATAGAATACAAAAATCTGCAGAGGACTGTAGTCAAGAGATGAGAGATAATGTTGAAGCCGGAAACATCAGTGTTAATTTCTTGTCTTCCTTAACAGGTCTTTATGAAACTAACAAAGATGCAGAACTTACAATCTCTGCGGATTGGAATCCGTCAGTTCCCTTACCAGAATCGGAAATCGTATCAAATGTTATGTTAAAACCGCGTTGCTTAGATAGAGTCTTGTCAGTGATTGAGGATTTTACCCCAAAGGAGGAACAAAATATAGAAAAAACATACGTAGGAAAGATAATTAACATTGGTGCAGAAGCAGAAGTAAATAATCGCGAGATGGTAGATATAAAAGTGGCTGTTATTGGAGAGAACTTAAGAGCAATGACAGTTAATGTATCCTTAAGTTATACTGATAACATCGCGGTTGTTGATCAAGCATTCCGAACAGGTGCAGATGTAAAGGTTACAGGAATAAAGACATCTACATCTCGAAGTGTAAAATTATCAAATGCTTCCATAAAGATTATATAATTACGATGACACTTTTTTATCCCATACGCTCTGCTATTACACTAAATAGTTGGACTTGAGGAGCATCTATAAACATAATGCGGCCAAATGAATGATGAGCTTCAGACGGCGAGGTATGACTTGCGGGTGCGGGGGAGTATCGAATAGTCACTTTGGAAAGTTGAATTTCCAAACACATCAAAATGCAGAAAGTTTTGCATTTATATACCTAATGCACTAGTGCCTGCTATATAACAACCAGTTGTAGGGGATAATTTTTAGGTTGTATTGACAACAAGGTATGCCCTCATGATCGTTTTTTTATATAAGGCATATCGATGTTGATGACGGAAGCAGTCATATAATAAAATCTAGCAAATTGAGTTATCCCAATTAGTAGTAAATCAATAAGTACACAGACTAAATGGAAATAGAAAATCTTATCAGCGAATGTACCGCGTACGATTTCAAGGAGATGCTTGAAGAAAAGAGGCCTAAGAGTTGGTTGAAAAGCGTTAGTGCCTTTGCCAACGGCTCAGGCGGCTCTTTGCTTTTTGGCGTAACCAACGATGGCCATGCGAAAGGATTGCCTGATGTGCAGCATGTATGCGAGACTATCAGCAGTAAGATTCGAGACTATATGGATCCTCTGCCCGAAGTGGAGATGATACCCCACCACATTGAAGGTGTCAATATCCTACAACTCAAGGTTAAACCAGGCAACTACACTCCATATTATTATATAGGGGATGGGCAGCGCATTGCGTTTGTCCGTATTGGAGACGAGAGCATCCCTGCAACGGCAGAACAAATGGTCAGACTCGTACTTAAGGGGTCGAACAAAACCTACGACTCGCTGGTGACTGATTATAAAGCTGCCGACAACACCTTTATCATTCTGGCTAACGAGTTTAAGAAACGCACTACTCGGGATTGGAATAAAAAGTTCCTTATTTCGTTTGGGCTTGTGACCAACGCAGATACCTTGACTAATGCCGGTGCGCTTTTTGCTGATGACTGTCCTTTATGGCAATCGCGCGTTTACTGCACCCGGTGGGATGGAAAAGGAAAGAGTGATGCTATTAATGATGCGGAATTTACGGGGAACATCCTTCTGTTGCTGCGAGAGGCGATCAACTTCATCAAGTCAAACACGAAAAATGGGTGGGAGAAATTGCCCAAAGGACGCAAGAACAAGCCCGAGTATGCCGAACGCGCAGTATTGGAAGCGATGGTGAATCATTTCATACACAGAGACTATACTGTGATGGGCGGAGAAGTGCATCTTGACATCTATGATGATCGACTGACAGTCACATCGCCAGGAGGAATGTACAACGGCATGCTTATACAGAATCTTGATATTGACAATGTGTCCTCAGAAAGGCGCAATCCGATACTCGCCAATGTCATGGCACAGCTTGACTATATGGAGAAACGCGGCAGTGGCCTTACTCGAATTTGCAATGAGACAAAAGCTTTGGAGGGTTATAAAGACGAATTGATGCCTAGATTCTCATCCACTCCAACCCAATTCCAGACTACGATTTACGCATCACCGACAGACCCCAATGTCGGAGCCATGTCGGACATCAGAATCACTGAGCGACAGCAAAAGATACTCAACTTGATTAAGACCACACCGACAATCACCGACAAACAAATGTCGGAGTCTTTGTCGGTGAGTACACGCACCATCGAACGTGACATTTCTGCATTGA
>JAKSLL010000013.1 GCA_024401215.1 Bacteroidaceae bacterium | reverse complement strand
CAGAAGAGTCAGTTGGATGAGCAGAAGAGTCAGTTGGATGAGCAGAAGAGTCAGCTGGATGAACAGAAGAGTCAGTTGGATGAGCAGAAGAGTCAGCTGGATGAGCAGAAGAGTCAGCTGGACGAGCAGAAGAATCAGCTGGACGAGCAGAAGAATCAGCTGGACGAGCAGAAGAATCAGCTTGCAGAGAAGCAGTTGCAGTTAACAGCTTCCATAAAGCTAATGCTTTCACAGAATATACCAATTGATGTCATCGCAAAAGCTCTTGGAGTAAGTGTTGAGACCATTAATGAAGTAGAATGAATTGATAACATATAGACTAAACAAGACTGATATGAGGTATGACATTGTTGATAAGTATAATTATATGTTTTTGGCTCGTCCTCGTCGTTTTGGTAAGTCTTTGCTTTGCAATACATTTAGGGTTTACTTCCAATGTGTTTTAATAATTCTCATGAAGTTTTTATTTCATAATTACTGAAAAATTAAATATATATATGAGTAACGTGACAGTTTTGGAGAGGGGAATGCAGCGAAGGGCTGAATTGCTGTTGGGTAATGAATGCTTGAAACGCATACATGATGCTAAGGTGCTGATTTTCGGTGTTGGAGGTGTGGGTTCATGGTGCGCTGAGGCTTTGGTTAGAAATGGTATCAGGCATATCACTATGGTCGATTCCGACAGGGTGTGCGTGACTAACTGTAATAGACAGCTGATGGCAACAAGCAAGACCATCGGTGCTGTGAAGGTAGAGGCAATGCGCTCACGACTGCTTGAAATAAACCCCGATGCGGAGGTCGTGGCGTTGCAGATGATTTATAATGCTGAGAATGCTGATTCGTTCCATATGGAGGATTATGATTTCATCATTGATGCTATTGATTCTCTTTCCGAAAAGGCTGATCTCATTCTTCGTGCAACGAGTCTGCCTAAAAACATTACGTTCATATCGTCGATGGGGGCCGCCCTGCGCACAGATCCGTTCATGGTGAGAAAGGCTGAGTTCTGGAAGGTTAAGGGCGATCCGCTTGCGCGTGCTTTGAGAAATAAGTTTAAGCGACAGAAGATGTATCCTGCAAGAAAATTCCAATGTGTGTATAGCGAGGAGCCACCAATGCTGAATATGGGCGAGAATCATTCTTGTGGCACGGATGTTTGTGTTTGCCATAATGCTAATCGACAGGTAGGAGTTGTTTCTGCAGAGGAGGATGGTCAGAATGTTGTTGAACATGACTGGAATGCTTCAAAGGCTCAAATCAACGGTTCGCTCTGCCATATCACTTCCATCTTTGGTATGTCTATAGCAGGGCTGGTTATCAATAGCTTGATTGAAAAGAAGGAGGGATAGCCTCTAAGTAATACCCCAAATATATCATAACTAAACATATAAAACACCTTAATACGAAAGCAGTAACAACTCGTGTTAGTTGTGCTTGACGTTTTCTCTTATTTTCTATTTGCCTAATAGTATATAATCACTATAAATTATGAATAAGAAAATGTTTTTTGCCGTCTTGATGACTATGTTGTTTTGTTTTACAACGGTTAAGGCGGATGTTTATTCAGAAGGTTTGACTAAGCTGTTGGACTCTGGTATTGTCTCCAATATTGATATTGCTGACTTGCAAGAGCAATTTAAGAAGTCGGGTGTAAATGTGAGCGAGGAATATCTTAATGGTAAGTTTAAGACTGATGTCGCTGAATTGCTGGCGTCTTATTATCGGGATAATATGAGTGAAAGAGATTTTGCTCTGTTGATGGATTATGTATCTAACAATCCTGATTATGCAGAATCTATGCAAAAGATTGCAAAGGCACAGGTTGCTGCTAATAATGAAATGTCGGAAATTGTTGTCGCAGCAGCCTTGATGATTGCGCTTGGTGGCAAGCCTGAGGCAGTTGCGCCGATAGAGAGTAGTACTGATTACAAAAAGGCTTTTGATAAGTATGCGGAAGTGATTCATCTGAATGAGTCAACGGAGTCTGTTATGATAATGCTTAAGAAGATGTTTGAAGAGCAAGTTTCTGATAATGATGCTGAAGGGCGTGAGAATATGAATAGATTTTTAGGTTCAATGATTGATTATGTGAAGCAGAATATGCCTGCAATTATCTTTAATAAAATGGTGGGAAAAGTGGATGTTGGTGATTATGAGACGGTAAGTGCAATACAAAAGGAACCTTTCTATGGCGGATATATAAAGTCAGCAGATGCTATTATTGCTGATCTGCCTAATTTCTTGAATGCTCTTATGCAGAAGATTGTTGCAGCCCAGTAGGATGCTGGTTTGTATATAGAAGAAAGTGGGGTGTGTCTCTACAAAAAAGAGAGCAGGGCAGTTTGTATGCCTTGCTCTCTTTTTATATATACGCACGAGTTACTTTGCCATCTGATAAATCTTTATTATATCGGCTTTCTTGAGTATCTTCAATCCGCCGATAGTCTGTGTGTCGCCTGTTGTACATTTGTCAGCCATCTCTTCAATCTCAGCATCGGATATTTCTTTGCCGACGAGTGTGTGGATGTTTGTTGGCATTCCTATAGATGAGAAGAAGCGCTCCATTGCCTGAATGCCTGCTTCTGCTGCTTCAATGTCGCTCATTCCTGTAGTATCGATACCCATGACATTGCGAGCGAAACGTGCAAATCGTGGCATGTTCTCTTCGCGTGAATAGCGAGCCCAGCTTCCCCATACAGCAGCAAGTCCAGCACCATGGCTCACATCGAACATGCCTGAGAGTTCGTGCTCAATGTTGTGTGTAGCCCAGTCGCCTGTTGTGCCGCAGCCTGTGATGTCGTTGTGTGCAACGCTTCCTGCCCACATTATGTTGGCACGGCTTATATAGTCGGTAGGATTCTCCATTACCTTATGACCTTCAGTCATGCATGTACGAAGTATGGATTCTGCTATAGCGTCTGTTGTTTCCATGTCGTCGTCTTTGCTGAAGTAACGCTCCATTGTGTGCATCATCATGTCGGTGATACCGCATGCTGTCTGCCATGCTGGAAGGGTGAAGGTGAGTTCTGGATTCATGATGGCAAATTTGCAACGGAACTCATCAACACAATAGTCTTTCTTTAGCCATCCGTCAACTTCGTCGTTTGTGATGACCGATCCGTTACTCATCTCGCTGCCTGCTGCAGGAATAGTGAGTATGCAGCCTATTGGCAGATATTCTGTTGCAAAGGTTTTGTGAAGGTAGAGGTCCCATACGTCACCGTCAAAGAAACGACCTGAAGATATTGCCTTGCATGAGTCGATGACTGAACCGCCACCAACAGCAAGAAGGAAGTCTATGCCTTCTGCCTTGCAGAGCTCGATACCTTTTCGTACGAGAGATAGGCGAGGGTTTGGCACTACACCACCAAGCTTGACGTAGCTGATGCCTGCATCGCTGAGCTGCTTCTCAACTTTTGCCATAAGACCAGATTTGATAGCGCTCTGGCCTCCATAATGTACAAGTACTTTTGTACCACCATATTTCTTTACTAATGATGCAAGCTCATTCTCTGCATCACGACCAAACACAACTTGTGTTGGTGCATAAAAATTGAAATTCTTCATTGCGTCGTAATTGTTTATTTTTGGTTATGAATGTTTCGGGTGCGGGTTTCGGAAGAACTGTGCATTATTTTCCCTTTAACACGTTGAATCAATGATACAAAGATAGTGATAATAATTGAACAGTAATGTTTATATGTGAAAAAAGCTGTCGTAAACATCTGCAAGAAAATTTAAGGACGCCGTTTTTTACTATTATTGTATGCCGTTTTTCTAAAAAAAGGCCTAAATTTGCTGGTGAATACAAATTGGTTTCAATATGGCAGTGGAAAAATATTGCGTTAGATGAATCCAAAAGTTTCATTTGTTTTTGTCAATACGAATAATCACGATACATTGATGCATAGTGCATCAATTTAAAACATATGATGAAGAATAGATTATTGTCTCTTGTTGCTATCGGTGCGACCGCTATGAATACTGTTGCCCAAACAACATTGAAGAATGGGGATTTGCTTTTCTGTGTTTCTGACACAGCTTCTGCAACTGAATTTGCTCGCTCTATTGTCGGTTCTACGAAAGGGGTTGAACAAAAGAAAATTGATCATGTGGCAATTGTGAGTGTCGAAGATGATGGCACATATATAATAGAAGCAACAGCGAAGCATGGAGTGTGGAAGTGCAGCCTTTCAGAGTTTGTGGAAAATGCAGACAAGGGTGAAGACGGAAAGCCACTTCTCCTTGTAGGAAGGGTGAAAGGTGATGTGGATATAGAGTCTTCGATAATGAAGGCGAAGTCGTTCATCGGACGTAAGTATGATTTCGTGTTCAGTCCTACTGATGATGAGATGTATTGTTCAGAACTGGTCCAGAAGTCGTATGTGAAGAATAATGGCGATTTGCTTTTTGAACCTATACCTATGTCTTTCCATGATGAAGAAGGACGCATTCTACCTTATTGGTTTCGGTATTACGAGAAGCGGAATATGGAGGTGCCCGAGGGTGAACCTGGAAGCAATCCAGGTGATTTGTCAAGAAGGGGGAATGTGGAGATTCTGGATTTTCAGAGCGAAAAGTAGTGAGATAATCGCTGTCTAATTAAGATTGCTATTGCCGACGTCGTATAGCTTGATAACATAAAGTGCGCAGAGAACACGGATAAAATGTCTCCGTGTTTTCTGCGCACTAAGTAATTGCAATATGATAATTCAACTTTCACTTTAACTTGCTCAGTTTGGATAGTTAAAGTGGAGCGAAACTTGTATTACTTATTTGAGGAACTCTACCTCGCCAGTCTCAAGGTCGAAGAGGGCTGCTACAATCTTTATCTTGCCTTCTTTCTCCATCTCGCTAAGAATCTCGCTGCCTTCGCGTACTGCCTTGACCATGTTGAGTGCGTTCTGGCGAGATACTTCGTTCTGGAAAGCTTCGTCTTCAATATTTGTGCTGTCTGTCTTGAGTTCTTCTATTGCTGGCTTGATTTTTGCAAGCATGGCTGTCATGTTGCCTGCCTGAACATCAGCGCATGCTGAGTGAACAGCTCCGCATTGCTTGTGGCCCATAACAACAACGACTTTTGAACCAGAATGCTCACATGCATATTCCATTGAACCGAGAACATCACCGCTGACAACATTACCTGCAACACGAGTCACGAAAATGTCACCTACACCTTTGTCGAAGAGGATCTCAACAGGCACACGCGCATCGATACATGAGAGTACAATTGCCAAAGGATGCTGACCGTCGTGTGATGACTCTTTCAACTGAGCAACAGCGTCGCGATTCTGTGTGTGATGCTCAACAAATGCTGCGTTGCCTTTCTTGAGAATGTCAATAACAGCGTCTGGAGTGAGAGGATCAACATCTTTAGCATGAAGCACATGAGTTTCTACATTTGTTGAATCTGTTGATGCAGTTTCTGCTGCTGTCTGCTGCCTGTTGTCGCAAGCTGCGAATACACCTGCCATCATGATGGCAGAAGCGTAAAGAATGTTTTTGTTCATGATTTTTTACCTTATTATTAATATAATGTGGGCTGTGAATTTGTGTTAATGTTATTTACAAGCTCTTTTTTCACTTGGCTTCTGTTTCTTAATACCTGAAAACGCCTGCAAAGTTAGGTAAAACAATAATATACTATTCTTTGTGAGGGCGTATTTTTCGTTTATATGTGTTTTTTTGAAAAAAATGATGAAAGAAGAGTTACTATAAACGATAATTATGTATCTTTGTATCATCTTGTTTATTTTAACATACCTATTATAATTATGAAAAAATCTTTTTTACTATTAGCATTTGCGGCAATAGGATTGAGCGCTTTTGCTCAAAAGTCAAAGTCAGAGTTTGTTGGCAAGTGGGTTTTGGATGACCTCAGTATCATGACATATAAGAAGGATGGTTCTTGTACGAGTGTCAGTCACTCGAAACAAATTGTACAAGGAGTTGAATACATAATGTCTATCAGCTTGCCTGGTGTATGGAAACATGAAGGTGACAGCCTTTATGTGGATATGGATGAGAAGAAAGCGAATGTGTCAATAGCTCTTTCTGACCCCAATAGTGTTGACATCACAAAAAGGCAGGCTATCGAGTCTCAGCTTCGTAAGCTTGCAGATCCTATAAAGGAGAAAGTGCGCGCTTCAGAAATCGCTGAGATGGTGTATTTTGTGAAAGATGTAAACGATAATTCATTCGATATTGTTAATAAAGATTCTGGTGCTTTGTGCCATGGAATGAAGAAGTAGGGTGGCTCACCTTGTCGTTGTTAGGTTCTTAGTAAGTAGGTAATCAAAATTATTTATATGTTCATCCTCGTAGGTGTGTTTTTAATATCTATTATTAAACTAATTTTGATCATCTACTTATAAAATTGTCATAATCAATCAGCATAGTCAAATAAAAAAGCTTGGTTCCAATGAAACCAAGCTTTTTGTATATCATTATATATTTTTCCTAAAATCAGTTTGCAGCTTCAAATTCCTTCAAGAAACGAACATCGTTCTCAGAGAAGAGGCGGAGGTCCTTAACTTGGTATTTGAGGTTGGCAATACGCTCGATTCCCATGCCGAATGCATAACCTTTGTATTTTGTTGAGTCAATGCCATTTGCTTCGAGTACATTTGGGTGAACCATACCACAGCCGAGAATCTCAAGCCATCCTGAACCTTTACACATGTTGCAACCAGTACCTTTACAAAGTGTGCAGCTCACATCCATCTCTGCTGATGGCTCTGTGAATGGGAAGTATGATGGGCGGAGGCGAATCTGAGTGTCTTCACCGAACATCTCCTTTGCAAAAAGAAGAAGAACCTGCTTGAGGTCAGTAAAGCTAACATCCTTGTCAACATAAAGACCTTCAACCTGATGGAAGAAGCAATGTGCACGAGCAGAGATTGCCTCGTTGCGATACACACGACCAGGACAGAGAACACGAACAGGTGGCTGCTGCTTCTCCATCACACGAGCCTGAACAGAACTTGTGTGTGTGCGGAGGATTACATCTGGATGTGCCTCAACAAAGAATGTGTCCTGCATATCGCGAGCAGGATGATCATCAGCAAAGTTCATAGAAGAGAACACATGCCAGTCGTCCTCAACTTCTGGACCTTCTGCAAGAGAGAATCCGAGACGTGAGAAGATATCTATAATTTCGTTCTTTGCTATTGTAAGCGGGTGGCGAGTGCCAAGACCTACAGGATAAGCAGTACGAGTGATGTCGATTGAGGCGCTGTCAGTCTCTTGTACAGCAAAAGCATCACGAAGAGAGTTGATTTTCTCTGTTGCTTTGTTTTTGAGTTCGTTGATTTTTATGCCAATTTCTTTCTTCTGATCCGCTGGCACATTGCGGAAGTCATTCATAAGGGCAGTAATGCATCCCTTCTTTGAAAGGTATTTGATGCGGAGGGCTTCAATCTCTTCTGCAGAACCTGCTGTGAGACCGTCAACCTCCTGAAGCATGCTTTGAATTTTTTGTAGCATATATTATAATGTATTATGTTTTCTTATTATAATTAATCAATTTGTGTTGTTGAAAAACAAATTTACGGCAAAGATAGTGATTTTCATTCAATTTTAACGCTTAGAAAAAAATAAACTCCTAAATTTGCAGAAAATTAAGTGTTGAAGGGCTTGCTTTATGTTATATGGGCAGTTCTTATGTTAATGTATATGAGAAAAGGTTTTGTTATCGCCGTTGCGGTTGCTTGCGTTCTTTCTGCATGTAATGGTGGCAAAGATTCTGGGTCGCTGTTTGACGATGAGGAAGTTGATGAGGATTCCGTTGAGGCTTTTGTTGGTGACACTCTTCACCTGTTTGAAGAGGAAGAGCCTCCAAAGGCTGTGGATGAGCTTTTTGACGACTTCTTTTTTGACTTTGCCGATAATCCACGCTTTCAGAAACAGCGTATCCATTTCCCTCTTGTTTGCAATGAACAAGGAACGCAGACTAAACTTTCTCGTCAAGAATGGGAGTCTTTCAACAAGTTTAAAAATCAGGAATTATTTGCTGTCATCTATGAACGAGAGTCTGATGTGGCTCTGAAGAAAGATACTTCGGTGTGTCAGGTTGGCGTTGAATGGATACATTTGAACAAGAGAGAAGATGCTGATACTCAGAATGACTTTGCAGCCTGCAGTGTGGAGAAATATCATTTCCAACGCTTGAATGGTACATGGATCCTCTCTGAAATAAACAAATGTAAGAGCACCGACACCCCTAATGGGGACTTCCTTCATTTCTATTCAAAGTTCGCAAGCGACAGCGTGTTCCAGCGTGAGTCTCTGGCTTGTCCGCTGAAAGTTAATGTTGAGGTGAGAGAGGGTGAAGATGGCGAAGACGAGGGCATCGGTGAAATCGGTCCTGATGATTGGTTTGAGATGTGCAAGGATATGCCGCTTCCAAAAAATGAACTTGTGAACATAGATTACGGACAGTCATGTTTAAGCAATAACAGGAAGACTCTTCTTATGATGGGCGTGGCAAATGGAATGGAGATTAAGTTCCATTTTGACAAGGTCGGTTCTGATTGGAAGCTTATTGGCATTGATTATTAAGTAACGTGTAAAAATTAACTTATAATAATTCGTAGCGTGCCAGATTGCTCACAATCAGATGTGGGCATCTTGTTATCAGTATGTCTTTTAATACTTATGAAGAAATATCATAATTATAATCTTCTGAATAATAATACTTTCGGCATGAATGTTTGTGCTGATACTTTCATTGAATATGAGTCGGAAGAAGAACTAATCAACATTATTCCTCAGCTTTGTGGTGACGTGCTTCATATTGGTGGAGGTTCTAATCTGCTTTTTCAATCAGACTATAATGGTACTGTGCTGCATAGCGGAATCAAAGGGTATGAAATTGTAGATGAGACGGCAGATGATGTGCTTGTGAGAGTCGGTGCTGGTGTTGTGTGGGATGATTTTGTTGCCTATGCTGTAGAGAGAGGATGGGGAGGTGTTGAGAATCTTTCTATAGTGCCAGGCGAGGTGGGAGCGAGTGCTGTACAGAATATCGGTGCATACGGTTCGGAAGCTAAAGATGTGATAGTGCTTGTTGAAGCTATAGAGTTGACAAGTGGTATTAAGAGGTGCTTTGGTAATGTTGAATGTGATTTCTCTTATAGACATAGCATTTTCAAAGATCAGCTGAAAGGGAAATATGCGGTAACTTATGTTACCTACAGGCTGAAAAAGAATTATGAACTGAAGCTTGACTATGGCAATCTTCGTTCTGTGCTTGAAGGCATGGAGCAGATTACAATCGCCGATGTGAGAAATGCTATTATTGAAATAAGAAATTCAAAACTTCCTGACCCTAAAGTGCTTGGCAATGCAGGAAGTTTCTTCATGAATCCAGTTGTAGATAAGGAGAAGTTCCTTGAGATACAGAAAGATTATCCCCAAATGCCTTTCTATGAGGTGAGTGGTGGAGTGAAAATTCCTGCCGGCTGGTTGATAGAGCAATGTGGATGGAAAGGCAAGTCTGTTGGCAAGGCAGGTGTCTATGAGAAGCAAGCTCTTGTGATTGTGAATCTTGGTGGAGCAACGCCTGCAGAAATCGCTGCCTTATGTGAGGCTGTTTGTAAGGATGTTATGGATACGTTTGGCATTGTAATCCGTCCAGAAGTGAATTTCATATAGAATTTGTCATTCTTATTTTTCTTAATCCTCAACAACAAGAATATTGCCTGATAACTTTGGCATGTTTTTTGAAATATGTAGGTGGTCAAAAGGGAGTATAGATATTAAGATCACACCTACGAGGATGAACATATAAATAATTTTGATTACCTACTTACGATGAAGATAACGATACTTGGAACAGGAACATCTTGCGGAGTGCCTCAAATAGGCTGCTCTTGTGAGGTTTGTGCGTCTAAAGATGCTAAGGACAAGAGACTCAGATGCTCTACTCTGGTTGAAGTAGGTGGCAAGTCTATTCTCATTGACTGCGGACCAGACTTTAGAGAACAGATGCTGAGAGTGAATTTCAAGCCTTTGGATGCAGTCCTCATTACACACGAGCATTATGACCATGTAGGAGGGTTGGATGACTTGAGACCATACAGCATATTTGGAGATGTGGATGTGTATTCGGAGAAGTTTTGCTGCGACCATCTTATAGAACGCATTCCTTATTGCTTCACACCTAAGGATAAGCGATACCCTGGAGTGCCTGCAATCAATCTTAATGAAGTTGTACCTCATGTGCCATTTTTCATAAAGGGGAATGGGAAAGACATGATGGCTGCAGAATATCTCGACGCTTCTGTCTTGCAGAAGCGAACAGAGGTGATTAAAGAATTAGAGGAGATGAAGAGGGTTGATGATGGAAGTGGAGTCTATGATGTGGAAATCATGCCGTTGCGAGTGATGCATGGCAAATTGCCAATACTTGGCTTCAGAATACAGAATTTTGTGTATATTACTGACATGAAGTCAATACCAGAAGATGAGTTTGAGTATCTTCAAGGTGTAGATTATCTGATTGTTAATGGTTTGAGACATAAGGAGCATCCGAGTCATCAAACAATAGAAGATGCAATATCATTTTCCAGAAAGATAGGGGCGAAGGAAACTTGGCTTATTCACATGAGTCATCATATAAAGCCTCATGCTGAAGAAGAAAAGTGTTTGCCAGAGGGAATACATCTTGCTTATGACGGTGAGGTAATAGAATTCTAAAAACTCTGCCTTGTGAAACGTAAGTTTTGCAAGGCAGAGTTTTTATACATAAGACCTATTTGTAGATTGTGTAATTGCTTATTTTTACCCAAGATGTATTTTCTGAGTATGTTGTTTGGTAAGCACCAATCTGTAATTTGCTGCTTTTGATTTTAATAGGTGAACCTGGCATGTTGCTCCATGTCTTGAGGTCTTGGCTTGTTCGAGCATATAGAAGGTCACCCTTTCGCTCAAACTGTATGTATGGATCGAAGTTGTATCCTTTGTAGTTTGGATATTGTGGACGGCCATGTCTGCTAAGTATTGTAAGCATGTTTCCACAGTTATATAACGGAAATGCACCTATCTGATAATATGTAGTGCTGTCCGCAATGAGTATTCCTCCCTCGTTATAGCCTTTGACACTATGTTGAGAAAGCCCTTCCATGTCCTCAATCTTGGCGATAACAGCGAAATCTCCGCTGACTTCTTCATATATTACCCCTCCATTGGTGAGTGGGGCATTGTTGAAGTCTGAGGATGAAGTAGAAAGGGTGAATACATCCTTTTTCTCAAAAGACACTTTCATTGTTTCGCTTATCTCAAACTTGCTGTCAGGGTCAATCTCTTCAAAGTCATCGTCACCGAGCGATGGTTCGGTGTTTTTGTTCGTATTCACGTAGATTTCTCTAATGGCATTGTCATCCAATGACACAGGAGAGATGGATATGCTGCTGATATAACCCATAAAGAAGTTAGTATCGAACGCATCAGACCCGATTTTTATTTTACCTTCAGGGCGAATCATGATGAAATTGTTTTGTTCATGAACGAGTTGCCCATTCAGATACGCTTTTTCTTTCCATCCGTCATAGGTGATGGTCCAAAACTGCCATTTGCCTTCGTTCTCTTTTATCTCTTTAGGGCATCCATAGCTTTCGAAAGAACCATTATGGTTGACAAGTCCTGTTGAAGGGTCTGTGCCGATACGAAATTCTGTAGTTGCAAGGTCATTGCGTGATGAAGAGAGTGATGCGACTGTTGATACGGGGCCCAGCTTCGTTGGCAGAATCCATGCAGATATTGTGTATGGGGAATTATATCTATAATTATCAGGAAGAGTGACGCTGCTTGTGAGATTTTGTGTGCCGTTAAAGAATAACGCCCATCTGCCGTTTTTTACACGAGCGTGAATAGGCTTGTTGGCAGAGAAAGTGATGTTTGCTGTGTTGGCAGCATCTGGCATTTGGCATGGCACAGACTCTATGTCGAAAGGCTTTCGTGCGTCTCTTGCAATAGCTTTCATGTCGAATGCGAAAGCAAAGTTGTTGCGCTGGTTCTCTTGTACATCTTTCTTGTGCATGCCTGGGTATGATGCATCGTTAGTGTCTTCTGTAACAGATGGCAATTCGGGGGCATTCTTCCATACCTTTACATTCCATATTGCTGGCAAATGACCATTTTTCTGCGTGTCGGTTACAGATAATCTAATATAGCGGGCTTTTGTCGAACCTGAGTCGATCATTGGAGAACCTTGCTTTGTATTGCTGGTCTTGTCTGAATACAAACGCCAATCAATGCCGTCTGTAGATGTTTCTATTTTATATTGATAGAAAAAGGTTGGGTATTCAAATTGAGTCCATATCTCATTGAAAACCTGTGGCTTGCCAAGGTCTATCTGAATCCATTCTGTATTATGCTTCCCTTGTGGTGAATCCCAGTTCGTGTGGCGTGCTTTCCAAAGAGTGGCATTGTTGTCGTCAACAGCATATTCGGGCTTGTGCATACCGTCATAATAGCTTGATGCTGTAACGCTTGCTCCATAAGCAAGATTGACGTGCTGTAACGCTCTCTTCTGCAATTTAGCAGGGAGAGGGTTTATTCCGTTATGGGTAGGGGTGATCTTGATGATGTTGCCTTCATTGTCAAATTCCAACTTGTCGATGCATAGCTGACGATTGAATCCATGTACGGATTTTGCTATATTATGACGATGGTAGATGATATAGTAGTTGCCATCTTTTTCGAGGATGGAGTGATGACCAGGTCCGTGAATAGTGCCGTCTTCGTTGGTAGTTAGCAGTTCTCCCTTGTATTCCCATGGTCCCATAGGGCTTATTTTGCTTGTTGCATATTGTACTCGGTAAGTATCAGTATGGCATGAGCCTGACGAATAAGTGAAATAATATATGCCGTCTTTCTTGAATACGAAAGGCGCTTCAAATATGTCTTTTAATTCGTCGTTAAGGATAAGTTTCTTTTCTGTGAAAAACTTATCAGCAGCAATAGGATATGGGTTGTTTTCGTTCCATCTGCGTGCGTCTTGATATTTAGTGGCGAGGTCTTTTATGTCGAAATCTCCGTCTTTGAGCTTTGCCACTCCGCAGCCGAAACCTTTGTATATACCCCATGTGGTGAAGTAGAGATATTGGCTGCCGTCATCGTCCTTGAAAAGCATTGGGTCAAGGGTTATCACATTATGAATGAAACGGTCAGGCACCATCACTGCATCTTCTTTCCCGAGGATGTTCTTCCATGGACCGATAGGCGAGTCGCTTTCACCGATGTTGACATTGCATGGTTCGCAGTAGTAATATCGGTATTTGCCATTTGGCTGCTGTACAACATCTGGTGCCCAAACCACTTCTGTTGTTGGCCAGTTCATGACAAAATTTCTCCAGTTGACAAAGTCTTTTGACATCCACACTTGAGCAGGACCGTAGCCATTACCTGTGCCGTCTGTGGTCGAATATACATAATATGTGTCTCCGAATTGACGAATTGTCGGATCGGCAAAATATCCAGGAATGAAAGGGTTGATGTTTCCTGGGGTGTTCCATGCGGTGCCTTTGACAGGCGATGGCACATATTCCCTTGTTGTCTTTCTTTGTGCATTAGCACCCAAGGAAGACAAAATCAAGAATAAAAGTAAGATTCTTTTCATAAGTTAGTCGTTTCCGTCTATTTGATAGTTAGTATTCTTCTATGTAGTTTAATCGCTGCGCTCAGCGTATGTATAGGAGTGCTGTTATTGTTTTTGGGGATTAATGAATGTTTCGTTTGTTAAGAGCATCAGTATAGCGCTTGGCATTTTTAAGATGCTCATTGTATGAAACAGCAAAGTTGTGTGTGCCAGAGAAATCTTCTTTAGCGCACATATATATGTAGTCGTTGTGGGCGTGATTAAGAACAGCGTCGATACTTGAAATGCTTGGTATGCAGATAGGTCCAGGAGGCAGTCCTTGCTTTTTGTATGTGTTGTATGGAGATTCCACTTCAAGATGCTCATGTAGGATGCGTCGCAGACCAAACTCTTTCAATGCATATTTTACAGTAGGGTCGCTTTGTAGAGGCATGTGTATCTTTAGTCTGTTGAGATAAAGGGCTGCGATAGTTGGTTTCTCACCGTTGTTGGCAGTCTCGCTATCTACAATAGACGCCATAGTGATGAGCCTCTCTTTTGTGAACTGCGTACCGGAGTATTCACTTACTTCCTTGAGCTTTGCTGTGCGCTCTTCATTCCAGAAGTTGTTGTTCTCCTTTATCATACGCTCCATAAGTCCTTCAATGCTCATATCCCACCATACCTCGTATGTGTTAGGAATGAAGAGAGCTGGTATAGTGTTTACATTATAGCCATATTTTTCAAGCTTGCCCTCATCGTTGAGTAGTGATACTATAGCTGTTGAGTCGAGCATGATGTTGCGGCTAAGTTTGCCTGCTATGTCTTCGTTTGTTCTTGTACCCGAACCGATGACAAGCTTTACTGGCACCTGATAGTGATTGCGTATGTTGCGCAAGAGGCTGAACATTGATATGTCCGGACTAATCTCATATTTGCCTGTGCGCAACTCTTCATTGAGTGACAAAACGGTGGCAAAAGCGTCGAAAGACGCAGGAATCTGTGGATTGCATGTGCTGACAACCTTGCTTCTCACGGAATCAAGATTATCATCATTGTCAATGTAGATATATACAGTTTTGTCGATTTTAAAACCGCTTTTGTAGAATGCAGCACCACATATTAGTATTAATGCGACAACACCGCAGATGATGCTGACAGCTTTTGTTCCTTGTTTTGACATCTTGCTTTGTTTTTAATTTCTAATGGTAAATCATCTTTATGGGTTGGGACTTAAGACTAATCGTTTTTTTGTCTTGCCAATCTTCAATCGTTATATCTCCGATGGCTGTTTTGTCTCAAACTCAAATGCATTAATGTGCTTTTGACAGATTATATTACGAAAAAATGTAGCGATAATTAATAATAGTAAAAGCAAAGATATGAATTATCAAGAAAGATAGGTGTAGTCTCGATAAAGTTTTTTAACTTTACACGGAATTTAAATGAATAAAAGAATAAAATAATGGAAAATTTCAAGGATTTGGTGCAGAAGCGCCGCAGTATTAGAAAGTTTACAGAACAAGATATCAACCCTGAAGACTTGCAGCTTATACTTCGTGCGGCATTGATGTCACCAACAAGCAAAGGCACTCGCGCATGGCATTTTGTTGTTATTGAAGACAAGGAGATTCTTGAGAAGATGTCTCTCTGCCGTTCTATGGGAAGCCAGTTTATAGCAGATGCAAAAGTTGCTGTTGCTGTGCTTGGCGATCGTGAAGTGACTGACGCATGGTGCGAGGATGCATCAATAGCTGCTGTGACAATGCAGTATCAGGCGGCAGACCTTGGTTTAGGATCATGCTGGTGCCAGATTCGCAATAGATTTATGGATAATGGCGAACCTTCTGACAATATCCTTCGCTGGTTGCTCCGCTATCCTGAAAATCTCGCTTGTGAATGCGTGATAGGATTTGGATATCCTGCAATAGAGCGTAAGCCTCAGAGCGAAGACAACCTTAAATGGGAGAATGTTCATATCGGTTCTTTCAATATCAGCGAAGAATGAGAATAGTGCTTATTGGCGCTGGTAATCTTGCTACAAACTTAGGCAAGGCACTTTGTGAGGCAGGCCACAGTATTGAACAGGTATATAGCCGAACAATGGAGTCGGCTGACGCTCTTGCATCTCGACTTAACTGTGATGCCACAAACATATTTGAGGATATTGTTTGTGATGCTGACTGTTATGTTATATCTGTTAAAGACAGCGTACTTGAAAATGTCGCTCACGCTGTCTTGAGAGGAAGAGAGGATTGCCTTTTTTTGCATACAGCAGGCAGTATGCCTTTGGATACACTCCCTTCAAATAGGCGCGGAGTGTTATATCCGATGCAGACTTTTTCAAAGCATAAGGATGTGAATTTCAAAACTATTCCGTGTTTTATTGAAGCAAAAGATAAAGCAGATTTGGAGGTTATAAAACTTCTTGCCGATTCAATAAGTCAGTCTGTATATGAACTGGAATCAGAAAATAGGAAATACCTTCATCTGTCTGCTGTTTTCTGCTGCAATTTTGCAAATAGATGTTTTGCTCTGGGTGCTAAACTCTTAAAGGAGCATGGAGATATACCTTTTGAGGTGATGCTTCCTCTTATTGATGAAACGGCCTCAAAACTACATACCATGTTGCCAAGTGATGCGCAGACAGGACCTGCTGTGAGATGGGATGAGAATGTGATAGGCAAGCAGATGGCGCTTTTGGAAGACAATCCAGAAATGCAGGAAATTTATTCTATTCTCTCAAAAAGTATTCACAATGATAAATTATGATTTGACAAAGATAAAGGCAATCTTCTTTGATGTTGATGGTGTGCTGTCATGTGAGACAATAACTCAGCATCCAAATGGCGAACCAATGAGGACTGTCAACATCAAAGATGGATATTCAATGCAATTTGCTGTTAAGTGTGGTCTTGTGCTTGCCATAATAACTGGTGGCAAGTCGGAGGCGGTGCGCGTGCGCTATGAAGGACTTGGCATAAAGGATGTCATACTTGGCGCAGCTGTTAAGATTCGCACTTATGAAGAGCTGAAAGCTAAGTATGGGCTCAAAGATGAGGAGATACTCTACATGGGTGATGATATTCCTGACTATGAGGTTATGAAAGTGTGTGGATTGCCATGCTGCCCAACTGATGCATGCGACGAGATAAAAAGCATATCTCTTTATGTAAGTGAAAAGAAAGGTGGCATGGGATGCGGCAGAGATGTCGTAGAGCAGGTGCTCAAAGCGCAGGGGCTGTGGATGCAAAGCAATAAAGCTTTTGGCTGGTAAATGCCAATATAGTATCCACTAAATAATGTTTCCTAATGATGATAGAAAATATATCGAAATACAAAATAATTCTTGCGAGCAATTCTCCTCGTCGAAAGGAATTGCTTGGTGGGCTTGGCTTGAGTTTTGAAGTGAAAACAATGCCGGGAATAGATGAGTCATATCCTGAAACTCTTCGAGGAGAGGAAATCCCCAAATATATCTCAGCAAAGAAGGCAGAAGCGTATCGTGATGTTATGAGAAATGATGAAATGTACATAACTGCAGATACTATTGTGTATGATGCTGATGAGGTTTTAGGTAAACCACAAAGCAGAGAAGATGCGATTCGTATGCTGCGACAGCTGTCAGGGCATTCTCATGATGTAATAACAGGTGTGAGCATTGTCACAAAGGAGAAGACTGTGCAGTTTGCTTCTACTTCAAAGGTGTTTTTCTCTGACCTCACGGATGAAGAGATAGAATACTATGTTGACAATTATCGCCCTTACGACAAGGCCGGCGCATACGGAATACAAGAATGGATTGGCTTTGTCGGTGTGTCACGCATAGAAGGGTCGTATTTCAATGTCATGGGGCTGCCTGTTCAGAGACTGTTTACTGAGCTAAAAAAGTTCTAAACGTTAGGTTTCAAAGTTCGACTAAAGCTGAGAGTTCAGTACTTTTACTATTTTCACAATATTTTATTAAAACAAGTTTCGCAAACTCCACTTGTTGTGGAGTAAAGGGGAGTTAAAGAGAAGTTAAAGTGACAAATGATTGTATATGGCAAACGTCCTTTTAACTCTGAGCGAAGCGATAACTCCGCTTTAACTCACCCAAACAAGGCAAGTTGCAAACTTGAGGAAGTTGAATTATTAATTAGAAGATGGCTATGGATGCTGTAATGCATGATCTTGACGATATAGATATCAAAATTCTGCGAATCATACAAGACAACAGTCGATTGACAACCAAAGAGATTTCCCAGAAAATTCATCTTTCTGTGACTCCTACTTATGAACGCCAGAAGAGACTTGAGCGCATGGGCTATATAAGAGGCTATGTGGCAATTCTTGATGCAAATAAGCTTGGAAGGGGATTTATGGTGTTCTGCAATGTGTCGATGAAGCAGATTAATAAGTCTATAGCTGCAAAATTCATGGAGACAGTAAATTCATGGGAGGAGGTGACAGAGTGTTATAACACATCTGGTGATGGCGACTACCTTTTGAAGGTGTGTGTGAGTTCGATGTATCAGTATCAGCAGTTTATTCTTAACAAACTTGGCGAGTTTGAGTATGTTGCTAATGTTCGTTCTGTGTTTGTTATGGACACATTGAAACTGACATATGGACTTCCACTTTAAACGATGAGAATACAATGAGAAAGATAGATTATTTAATTATTGGTGCCGGTCCAGCAGGATGCGCTGCAGGTATAGTTTTACGAAAGAGAGGCAAGGAGTGTGTGATAGTAGAGAAGAATGCGTTGCCTCGCACTAAACTATGTGCTGGATTGTTCACTCGTAAATCACAGAATGTGCTTGAACATATTCTTGATGAGGCGACATTAAAGGAGTGCTATTCTCAATGCTTGATGAGCAAGGAGTCAAAATTTGTTATGTGGAATGGCTATGAACCTTTTCCCTCATGCAATTTAGACAAGCCAATAATACTTATCGACCGTCCTAAGTTCGATTATTTCTTGGTCAAGCACTTTATGACATTAGGTGGTGAAGTAATAGAAGGCAACGGACTTAAAGCCATTGATTTCAATAATAAGAATGTGACTTTGATGGCAGGTGATACTATAGAATACAATCACCTTATTGCTGCTGATGGTGCTAATAGTGTAGTGGAAAAAGCTGCTTCCGTTCAGGTTGATGGCTTTAAACGAAAAACAGAGAGCAGCCTGTGTCTTGAGGTGAATGTTGACAGGGAGGATTTAGACATGGAAGGTGTAAATGTCTATCTTAATATAGTGCCAGGTTCGTATGCTTGGGCGTTTGCTAAAGGCAAGAAAGTATGCCTGGGGCTTGTAAAGATGCTTGGCACAGAATTCTCTGTTCAAAATGCGTTACTTGACTTCATGCGTCAATTAGGTGTGAAGAATATAGATAAATACCCTGTTCGCGGGGCGATGATTCCTTTTGAGAATGTGATACCGAAACCTGTCATAGAGAAAAGTGAGGTGATGTTTGTTGGTGATGCGGCAGGTTTTGTTGAACCGCTGACAGGCGAAGGTATTTATTACGCTTTGCAGAGTGGTGTTTATGCTGGTGAATCACATTCTGTGGAGGAATACTTGGAAAAGACTAAGTATTTGCGTGTTATGATTGACAAAGGTGAATACTATCAGAAATTCCTATCAAAGCCTTGGGCAATGAAGATCTTTTATAAGTACGCACCCCGCCACACCAAGTTTATGGAATACTTCTATTCAAAGCGCATAGAGGAAGGCTGCCTTGACAGCTTTATTGAAATTTGTTGGAAATATAAGGCGCAGCACTCTCATAGCTGATTTTTATTGATGTAGGACCAACGGCGTAAGGCGCGATGTCATAGACATTATAATAAAACTCGATGCTGTCTTCACGAAGGGCAAAGTTTGTGCTGACAAACATATCCATCATCTCTAGAAATCCCATTTCATGAAGTTCGTCCATGCTTTTTGCGCCTTCATCCTTCATGAGTTTCTCGACAAGCAAGTTCGCCAACCCAGAACTGGATGCTGAAGGGAATACCTTGTCGATGGAGAGAAACTCACCTGTTTCGGAGTCGAAGCAGAAATATGTGCTGAGAGTGCATGGATGTGCTCCACCTGTAAATATGTCTTCTGTGAAGTAGTAGTTTATAATACCTTCTTTTCCGTATTCAGCAATGCCTGTAAGATGGTCGTACATTTCTGACGCCATCTCCTCGCTTCGAAACTCTTGCTTTTTCTCTTCAATGAAATTTGAGATTGCTTCGTCAATAGACAGCTTGCTTGACTGCTTCAAAATGATTTCAACAAGCTGTTCGTTGATGAGTTTACATACTCTAGCGTGTTCTTCATTGTCAGATTTGAGAAACTGAAGGTTGACTTCCACATCCAAAGTACGGTCGCAAGTGTCTAACAGATTTGCAAAAGCGTCGTCTTCTGATGAGGCTGTTTTTTCTTCCTTCATTTGCTCGATTTTCTCTATCTTGTAGAATTCAATGTCGCTCCAATTTGTGCTTGAGTTGCATGATGCTGTAAACAGTAATATTATACCGATTATAACGGGTAATATGTAATGTATTCTAAGCTTTTTTGCCATCCTTTTTTGTTTTAGGGCGCAAAGATAGTGATTTTCCCGCTTAACATTCTTTTATTACGTTAAGAATATATAATTTTGCAAAATAAAAAGCAAAAAACTGCCACAAATAAAGCATCAATGAAACGGCGAAATTCGTACAGCGACCTTGGTCTTGTAATATCTATAAGTGTGTTTATATGCATTCTTACAAAGTGTGTTTTGTTTGGACCCACTTGGGGTGGAATAGTGTGGCTTGTAATCACACTTGTATATTTCTTCCTGTCTTTTAAGTATCCATCAGAAGGCAAGGTTGTCAAGCATTCCACTACAACATATCTCATTCTTTCGGTTGTTGTCGCTACTTCAGTTGTGCTGTTTGATCGTAAGGCTACTCCAGAGCTTCATGCTTTTGCTGGTACTGGCGACACAATACAGGATGTTCACATCGTAGAAGAAGCACCGCCTGTAGAGGAGTATATTCCATATGTGCTCGACACAACGGTAGTTGATACTGCAGTGGTGGATACAACGGCAGAGAGGTCTGTTGAATCAATAGAAAGCGATGAAGTTGGAGATGGCGGCAATGCTGTGTCTGCAGATTCTGCTGATGTAAACTAAAAGAATAAGAAATAACAAATTAAACTTTCATTAATTCAATGTTGGTGTATATGTTCTCAAGCATCAACTATGAAATGAGTTATTGAAATTACTCATATTATATATTTAGAGGTATAAAGATATGGCACTCATAAAATGTCCGGAGTGTAATCGTGATGTGAGCGACAAAGCAGAAATATGTCCTAACTGCGGTTACCCAATAAGAGATTATGTGAAGAATTTGAAAAAAGGCATTTTGAACCCTGATAAAGTGGCTGCCGAAAATGCATCGTTTAAAGGTTCGTCTTCTAATATGAATACTTCTTCTCCTAAGGAGGAGCCTGATGCTGCAATTATTGACAATAGTGCAGAACGAATAGTTTTCCAGCCGGAAGCGAAAACTGTGCTTGATGATGTAAAATCAGACTCAGTTGTTGAACAGGAAACTATCACCACTACAGAGGAGTCTTTCAATTCTAAGCCTGCGAGTGTAGATGTTGAACCTGTCATTGTTTCAACACAGCCATCAGAGACGATAGTTGAACCAGAACCAGCCAAGGTTGTTGATAGCGTTGAGCCTTCTCCTTCAAAAACTGATGTACCTCATATTTCAGACGAAAAGGTTGCTGCTATTACTGCTCCTATTCTTGATGAATCACAGAAGTCTAAAGGAAAGAGTGGGGCGATAGGCACTATCATCACAATCTCATTGTTGATTATTGTTCTTGCTGGTGCTGCTGTTTGGTATATCTTCTTCAAGGGAAGTGATGACAACTCGGAGCGACAAGTTTTTGAGTCAATAACTCGTTATGAACAGCAGAGGAATTATGACTCTCTCGAAATAGCGCTTAGTGAGTATCTTGATACTTACAATAGTGACGCGTTTCATTATCAGCAGGTTAAGAGTCTCAGTGATAGATTCTTTGCTGAGAATACTGATTGGCAGGCTGCTACTAAGTCTCTTTCTATTGAGAGCATGAATAATTTCATCAATATACATCCTGATGGATTCTTCAAAGATGTGGCTTATGACAAACTTGATTCTCTTTCTTTTGAGGAGGCAAAGGAACAGAATACAGTTGAGGCTTATGAACAGTATATGGACAAGTTCTCAGAAGGAAAGTATGTGAAAGATGCTGATGAGGCTATCGAAAATCTTGATAAGAAGGAGATTTCGGCAGAGGAGAAGTCTGATGCTGTACGAGCTGTTGCTAAACATTTCAATTCGATGGCAGATAATGACCAGAGTGGATTGCTTGCAACTCTTGCTGACAACATAAATACTTACATAGGAAAGAAGGATGCCACAACAGAAGATATCTGTGACTATATGCAAAAGGTGCATAGCAATGGCAGAAATATGTCTTTCGAAGTTAAGAAGGCTGTTGTGACAAAAGAGTCTGCTGGCAGCAGGGATATTTATAATGTGAAGTTCAACCTTGAACAGACTACATTCACTTCTTCTCCAGCTGCACATCAAGATGATGACATCGAACTTAAGTCAGAAGAGGATGAGGTAAAACCTGCAGGCTCTGTCAAATACTTCAAGGGCGAGGCTGTGCTGAATAGTTCATTCAAGATTTCGTCTCTTGTCCTTGTCAATGCTCCTGCTCCTGCAGCCAAAGAAGAGTAATTCTGAGTTTTAGTGACTTCGAGTGTCTGCCCGATGTTACACTTGTTACAAGTCTTGTGTTGCAAGTGTAACATCGGGCATGTTGCATGTGTTACATGCGGTATGTTAATTGTGTAACTTGGCTTTAGCTAATGGCATGTTTGCTTACAATTTAATTTTCATCCCATCATTTGCAAGTTCAGTATTCTCGAAGATAGTCTTTGCCTCTTTAAGAAGGACGCTTTCGTCTTTATATCTTGACGAAAGATGACCGATGACAAGACGCTTGACATTGGCATCGAGAGCAACTTTTGCTGCTTGCTTGGCGGTGGAATGTGCAGTCTTCTTTGCTAACAACGAGTGCTCATCAGTAAATGTTGCTTCGTGATAGAGACAAGTAATATCTTTAAGAATGTCAGATACTTGGCTACTATACATCGTATCCGTACAATAAGCATATGAACGCACAGGATCAGGAGGAAGAGTCAACAGAGAGTTCTTTATCACTTCGCCATCTGGAGAAATCCAATCCAAACCAGCCTTGATATTATTTATCTGTGAAATAGGGATATGAAAGGCATCTATCACGTCACGCTTGATATGAAGAAGCGTCGGTTTCTCCCTGAACAGGTAACCGCAGCAGGGAACACGATGAGAAAGTGGGATAGTGCTTATCTCCACACTACGGTCATCATAGATAACGCTCTGCTTTCTGCTATCCACCTCGTGAAGCAGAATCTTGAATGGCGATTCACTACAGAAAAAGTCAATTTGCGGTTGAAAAATCTTTACAATTCCTGTTGGCGCATAGATATTCAGTTCTTTTGTTCTACCTAGAAGTCCAAGTGTAGAGATTAGTCCGATAAGTCCAAAGCAATGGTCGCCATGCAGGTGGGTGATAAATATAGCTTGGATATTAGAAAATTTTATACGAGAGCGGCGAAGAGCCATCTGGCACCCTTCAGCACAATCAAGCATAAATATCTTTTCGCGAATATTCACTACCTGAGTGCTGCTCATGTGTTTGGGGGTGGGCAGAGCGGCTCCACATCCTAAAATGTCTATTTCGAACTTTTCCATGCTTTGTTCTTATCGTTTCTTTTCTACAAACAAGCTTCAGACCTACAGATAACAAAAAAGAGTCTCAGCGCTTACTGAAACTCTTTGCGGTGCGTACGAGACTCGAACTCGTGACCCCATGCGTGACAGGCATGTATTCTAACCTACTGAACTAACGCACCAAGAAATGAAGACTTTATCTGTCATCTTATTTACTGATGCAAATTTACAAGAAATTTTTTTATTCAACAAATCTTTTAATACATTTTTATCCTTATATACAAAAAAAGACGGGATTTGAGAATCCCGCCTCTTTATTTTGAAGACTATATTAAGAGTTTATTTGATATTTAGCTTTTTTGCAATGTTTGATGGAATGGCATTCTTGTTGATGAGGATATTCATTGTCTTATAAGCAACATAGGCTTTTGAAGCATACCAAACGCCCTTGTACTTGTAATCTGTCCCCCATGAATTCTTTACCATAAAATACTCCTTGCCATTCTGGTCTTTGGCAATTCCGTACACCACCATGCCATGGTCATCTGTAGTCTCCCAGTTATCGTATGCTTCCTGACGCATCTCCTGTGTTACTGCAATCTCAGGAAGAGGCTTTGATGCAAACAGCTTCTTACGGTCGTCTGCTTTAGATGATTTACCAAACCAACGTGAATAGTCACTTCCGTCTTCGTTTTCAATTGCCTTGACATCTGGACAAACAGCTAAACCTTCACGAGAGAAACCCTCTTCTGTCACATCAGCACCCCAAGCAAATGTATATCCATTACGCACAGCTGAATCCATAACCTCCATAAATTCGTCGAGCGGAAGATTGTAGGAAGATGCCCATCTCCAGTTGTCTTGAATCTCAAGAATAAACTGCGAATAGAAAGGGTGGTGGGTATAAGATGTAAGTGACACATAGTCATCCATGTTAAGCCCTGTTGACTCCATATAAGACTGAGGAGTGTACTTTTTGCCTTTATAGGTGAATTCGGTTGGGCATTGTCCGAGATAGTTGTCAAGAGTAGAGTTGATGGAACTGAACCATATTGGTGAAAGTTTTTTCTGAGTTCCTTTGGCGAAAGACGAAACCTGAGCTTCAAGAACAGAGAAAAACTCATTGAAGTTTGGAAGCGAATCGCCGTAAAGAGTGCCTGGTTCAGGCATTGCAGACTGTGGAATAATACCATAATTCTTCATACAGTAAGCAACATCGTAGAAAGAACCTCCCTGAGAAAAACTTATGTCACCATGAAGGCGTACAGAAGCTTTCGCTCTATCCTGATATGTCTTATGAGCCACGAACATCTCTGCAAAATCAAATTCTCCCTTACCCATACGCAGAAGTTCTGCTTCAAAAAAGCCAAGAGAAGAATAAGCCCAGCATGTGCCTGAACGATTCTGATTTTTGGTTGATGTTATTGGATTTTCTTTAACGACAGTAAAATTGAACCCCTCATTCTTGTCTTCTGCAAACGCAGACTGAGCTAAAAGTGCTACTATAAAAGCTGAAACAAATGCCTTTTTCATGACAAAATATATGATTTATTTATTATTTTTAATGTATTCTTCAACGTCATTGATGTGGTAAGGGATAATCTTATCTCCTACAATCTCACATCCATTCTCTGTAATTATTATGTCATCCTCAAGACGGATGCCACCAAAATCTCTGAATGGTTCGACTGAATCATAATTAATGAAATCCTTATGCATGCCCTGACTTTTCCAAAGATCGATGAGGTGGGGAATAAAATAGACGCCTGGTTCATCAGTCATTACAAAGCCTTTCTGCAACCTGCGACCACATCTGAGGCAATTCAAACCAAACTGAGTAGATGGCTGTACCTCGTCATCAAAACCGACATAGTTTTGACCAAGACCTTCCATGTCGTGCACATCCATGCCCATCATGTGGCCAAGTCCGTGAGGCATAAACATAGCGTGAGCTCCTGCACGAACAGCATCCTCAGTATTGCCTTTCATGAGTCCAATAGCCTTTAGATGCTCTGTGATGATAGTACAAGCGCCTAAATGCATGTCCAACCATTTCACTCCTGGCTTAGCATTCTCTATCACCCAATCGTGGGCTGACTCTACTGCGGCATAAATATCTCTCTGCATTGAAGTGAAAGTTCCAGAAATAGGTGTAACTCGTGTATTATCAGAGCAATAATTTTCCTTACTTTCGGCACCAGCATCACATAACATAAGTCGCCCGGCCTCCATAGGAGTGTGACTTGGGTAGCCATGCTGAATTTCGCCATGCATAGACAGTATTGACTGGAAAGAATACCTATCGCCAAGACTCATGGCAATGCCTTCAATGATTCCTGCCACATATTTTTCAGAAACGCCAGGTCGGCATGTCTTCATCGCTGCAGTATGCATGAGGTAGCCAATCTCTGCCGCATCCTTCAACTCTGCAATTTCCTCTGGCTTTTTGATTGCACGCATTTCAACAATGGTCTTAATGAGCTTTACCGACGCATTCTCCTTAGTGGACAAAGGATGAATGCCTATAAGGTCAGAAAGTTGAATCATCAAATCATGCCTGCATTGCGGTACAAAATGTATTTTACGTTTTTGTGCTATGGCAGAATCAATGATGACTTTCAACTGACTCGTAGGAGCGGAGCTTGAGACACCAACATCTTCTGCAAGTTCCTTTACAGAAGGGACAAATCCATACCAGATGATGTCATCTATGTCAATGTCATCTCCGAAAATGTATTCTTTATCATTGTCTATATCGATAACTCCTACAAGTCCTTCACGCCTCAAGCCGAAATAATAAAGGAAATTGCTGTCTTGACGAAATCTGTAAGTGTTAGCGGGGTAGTTATTTGGCGAATCATTATTACCAAATAGCAGTATCAAACCATCACCAACTTTTTGTTTGAGCAAAGCACGTCTTGCAATATAGATTTCTTTAGTAAACATATTTAGATGAGTTAGTAAATTATATATATTGAAACAGATAAGTCACTGTATAAGAATCACAGAAGTACCAGACATTAATACAACTTATCTACTTATTGCAAATTTAATGAAAATGCTTGATTTCTAAAAATTATTGAAAAGGAAAAATGAATTAGAACATTGTATTTACTCAAATACGATGGAAAGAAGAAAAAGTATGTGGTAAATGGTAAACTATTGACTCTGTTTTTATTCTTAATAATGGTGAAATACTAACTTCGGAAGATTTGGTTTGTATTATTAGACTAATTTGCCATAATGAAGAGGGAGTGATGTGGGCATCATGACCGATGAATTGGTGCAAAAGAGCCTAAAAGACAAGTCAAAGCTGTTGATATTGATTATGAAACTTTGGGAAGTTATTTTTTCACCATTACTTAAAACTGTATGGACAAACATTCAGTTGACACCCAACTCGTGCTTTTTGCTTTCATACTTACTTTTCAGCACCTGAGCAAGTCGCTTTACTTCATTGATTCTTTTATCATTATGTTCAACACAGAGATGAATATAATCAAGGTCTTGCAACATTCCGTATCGACAATCTTGAAAACGGTAGAATTCATCCTTGGTCTTTATCTGATCAATCCTTTTTATCAGGCTTGACAAATTCTGTATTACTCCTACAGCAGGCACTTCGAATTCAGAGCAAGCATTCCTATAGGATTCTTCAACTTCTTCGGCATGTTTAGCCACCAGCTGCTTTTCAGATTTATCAAGTTCTTCGGTGCCTTTTGTCGCCTCTCCAATCTTCTTTGAATACTCTTTCTTCAATTCCATGAGCTGTTGAGGGGAGTGTACCGTATTTACTCTGTCAGACACTTGTTCGACGCGATAACAAATGACTGCACATTCTTTGCTCACCTTGTCACCTTCAACGCTGTCACTAATCAAGTCGGTGATATATTCATAGTCATCGGCATCCTCTTCAGCTATAACGCTTGAGTCACTATTGTTTGAATTGCATGACGATATGATAAACAAACAAGAGAGTAGGGAGAAAAAACTGACTATTTTGATGCTATTTTTCATCATGCCCAGAATGATGATGATGGTGATGGTGGTGAATAATCTTTGCTTCTTTAAGGTCGTGCATAATCTTCTGATCCTTCTCGTGGAATTCTTCCGCTCCATGGGCAAGGCGATATACACGCCAAGGAGTTGTACTGTTAAGAATAGCTATTTTGATATAAATCCACCTATTGCTGGAATCTAAAAAATTTCTCGCCATCGTTATTATGTGTTTTTATATTAAACCTATTTAAAGTTTTTCTTATAAAATTCAGAAATAGAATATAATGAAAATGTTCTTATCACTTTAACAATTCAATTTGCCAAGCAAGATTGCTGCAGAAACTTGACAAAGAATCAGTATTACTTTGCAAATTTACTAATAATTATTAAAAATACAATACAAAAGTAACTAAAAATGGCATTTCATCAACTATAAAAAACAAAAAAAGGGATATATCAAATGATATACCCCTTAATTGGATTATTTAGCAGAAATTACTTTTCCATCTTAGCCTTGAGAGCTGCGAGAGCGTCGAGGTCACCGAGAGTTGTAGAAGCTGCAACGTTTACGATTGCAGGACTCTGCTCCTTAGCAGGACGAGCAGCCTTCTTAGCTGCAGTCTCAGCCTTCTTAGCAGCCTTAGCTTCAGCACGAGCTACATCCTCGAAAATACGAGAGTGAGAGAGGATGATACGCTTTGCATCCTTATTGAACTCGATTACCTTGAACTCAAGTGTCTCACCAAGCTGTGCCTGTGAACCGTCTTCCTTAACGAGGTGCTTAGGAGTTGCAAAACCTTCTACGCCACCTTCGAGTGCGATAACTGCACCTTTGTCAAGAACTTCAGCAACCTTACCTGTGTGGATAGAATCCTGAGTGTAAACTGTCTCGAAGTTATCCCAAGGATTGTCCTCAAGCTGCTTGTGACCGAGTGAAAGACGACGGTTCTCCTTGTCGATGTCAAGAACCTGAACATCAATCTGAGCGCCAATCTGAGTGAACTCTGATGGATGCTTAACCTTCTTTGTCCAAGAAAGGTCAGAGATGTGGATGAGACCATCAACACCTTCCTCAACCTCAACAAATACACCGAAGTTAGTGAAGTTACGAACCTTTGCTGTATGCTGAGAACCAACAGGATACTTAGTGTCGATATTCTCCCATGGATCATCCTTGAGCTGCTTAACACCAAGAGACATCTTACGCTCTTCACGGTCAAGAGTGAGGATAACTGCGTCAACCTCGTCGCCAACCTTCATGAACTCCTGAGCTGAGTGGAGGTGAGCGCTCCAAGACATCTCAGAAACATGGATAAGACCTTCTACGCCTGGAGCGATTTCGATGAATGCTCCGTAGTCAGCCATAACAACAACCTTACCATGAACCTTATCGCCAACCTTGAGGTCGTCAGAAAGAGCATCCCATGGGTGTGGAGTAAGCTGCTTGAGACCAAGAGCGATACGCTTCTTCTCGTCATCGAAGTCAATGATAACGACATTAAGCTTCTGATCGAGTTCAACAATCTCCTTTGGATCGCTTACGCGACCCCAAGAGAGGTCTGTGATATGGATGAGACCGTCAACACCACCGAGGTCGATGAATACACCGTAGTTAGTGATGTTCTTAACAGTACCCTCAAGAATCTGTCCTTTCTCAAGCTTAGAGATAATCTCCTTCTTCTGCTGCTCGAGCTCAGCCTCAATAAGAGCCTTGTGGCTAACAACAACATTGCGGAATTCCTGGTTGATCTTAACAATCTTGAATTCCATTGTCTTGCCAACAAATGTATCGTAGTCGCGGATAGGCTTAACATCGATCTGTGAACCTGGGAGGAATGCCTCTGTACCAAGAACGTCAACAATCATACCACCCTTTGTGCGGCACTTAACAAAGCCCTTTATGATTTCATCATTCTCAAGAGCTGCATTTACACGCTCCCAAGAACGGCTCTGACGAGCTTTCTTGTGAGAGAGTACAAGCTGACCTTTCTTGTCTTCCTGATTCTCAATATAAACTTCAACTGTGTCGCCAACAGCGAGTTCTGGAGCATAACGGAATTCGCTCTTTGCAATGATACCGTCGCTCTTGTAACCGATGTTAACAACAACTTCACGATCGTTGATTGCAGTTACTGTACCATCAACTACCTCGTTGTCGTTTACATTGTTGAGAGTGCCTTCGTAGGCAGCAGTCTGAGCAGCTTTGTCAGAAGCGCTCACGCCGTCGTTCTCGAATGCTTCCCAATCGAAATCTACCAGCGGATTAATTTCTTTAATTGCCATAAATGTTAATAAAAAGTTTTGTTTAATTAATAAAGTTAGACATTATGTTGATAAAAATCTAATTTCCCTATTTAGAGAGCAAGGACACACCTTACACTCAAAACGGCTGCAAAGTTAGTGATTTTCCGTCAATTGACAAAGATGTTTGTACTTTTTTTGAACTAAATGAAGTTCTTTCCTCTAACATCTCAACAATTTTGTATGGAAAAGCATAAAAAATCAAGCATAAATCGCAGTATGTACAAAGCTTGCAATAGAAACAGATGCTCCGAAAAGAACACGTTGATTTTAAACAAAAAAATGGGCTACTCCGTTTCTCACGAAAAAGAATAGCCACAACACAAACACAAAATAAAACACGACAAACATCTTTGGGAACCATCGTGAAGATGCATATCCCACGAGATGTCGGTATTATATATTTAAGATATACTAAACACTACATTTAGTATAATACTTTACTAAACAATTACTGAATACCGTCAGCACGAAGCTTTTCTTGCCATTTCCATGCTGAAGCAAGAATCTCATCAAGAGGAGTATCAGCAGACCATCCAAGAACTTTATTTGCCTTGTCAACATTGCCCCAAATAGCCTCGATGTCACCTTCACGGCGAGGAGCATATTCCCATGGGAGCTTCACGCCTGTTGCACGCTCAAATCCTTCAACAATTTCGAGAGTAGAGTAGCCGTGACCAGTACCGATATTGAACACCTCAACAGCCTCTGTCTCCTGTTCAAGCACTCGCTGCATAGCCTTGACATGAGCTTTTGCAAGATCCACAACATAAATATAGTCACGGATACAAGTCTTATCTGGAGTGTTGTAGTCGTTACCGAAAATCTTGAGCTGCTTGCGGATGCCAATAGCAGTCTGAGTTACAAATGGGATGAGATTCATTGGAACGCCATTTGGAAGCTCTCCAATCAAAGCTGAAGGATGAGCACCTATTGGATTAAAATAGCGAAGTATGATACTCTTCAATGGCGCACCGGAATGGATGTAATCCTGAATTATCTCTTCATTCACCTGCTTAGTGTTACCATATGGAGAGAGTGCCTTCTGAATAGGAGCCTGCTCTGTAACGGGCAAGTTTTCTGGTGTAGGCTGACCATACACGGTACAAGAAGATGAGAAAATAATGCCTTTACCGCCATATTTAGCCATCAGTTCAAGTACATTCATGAGAGAGTTCAAGTTGTTGCGGTAATAGAGCAAAGGCTTCTCTACAGACTCACCGACAGCTTTTGAAGCAGCAAAATGAATACAGCCCTTAATCTGATACTTCTTAAATACTGCCTCTGTAGCATCAAAATCATTTAGGTCAACCTGTTCAAATGCAGGACGGATACCAGTAATCTTTTCGATGCCATCTACTACAGATGCATTAGAATTTGAGAGGTTATCAATAATAACAACATCATATCCTGCCTGCTGAAGCTCAACAGTTGTATGTGAACCAATAAAGCCAGTTCCACCTGTAACTAAAATTGTCTCTTTCATGTATTGTCTATTATTTATAATTAGATATACCAGATAAAAAAACGCGTGCCAAAAGTTCTTGACACGCGTCAATTTTACTATCGAGAGCAAAATTACGAATTTATTTTGAGATAATCATCAAATAAACAATAATTTTTGTTTTTTTCTATTTAATAACAAATTTAATGCGTTTTTCGTCGCCAGAAGCAGTAATAGCGTTAGCTACATATACACCTTTTGGCAGATTGTCGACATTGACAGTAACAAACTTGTTATCCCATCTAACCATAGCCTTATTGCCTACCTTAGCACCAGAAGTTGAATACACATTGAAGGATATGATGTCAGAGTCTTCGCTCTTTACATTCACAACGCCTCGTGCATAAGCAATTGTGATTCCACCTTCTTTTACGAATCCATTAATGCCATCAGGCGTTGGATCCAAATCTAAATCATCATCAGTATATGGAGTGTCAAACGATCCGAGCAAGTTAGACTTACCGATAGTTGGTATATTCATCAAATAAGTCTCATCAGCACCATCTGGATAACGTCCGAATGTCTGCATATTTGTATGACCTGTATATTTTATTGAATCAGTAAAGTCGTCAGTTGTTATAACTACGTCACCACCTTCAGCAGCAAGTTTGAATGATGTATGAATATCTGAACCGATAATGTCATTCTTATCACACCAGATAACTTTATAGCCATGAGCCTTAATGACTGTGTTAAGTCTGACATTGTCAGTTGGCACCTGATACTTCTGAAGTTTTTCCATATTATCAGAAATATACATGCCCGCGATATCAATGTCTTCGTCAGAAGCATTGTATAGCTCTATCCAGTCAACCTTCTTGTAATAGTCATTTACATACATGCTATTTGAGGCTGACACTTCATTTATGCGGATAGGGCTATAACCAGAAGCTATTAATTCCTCTTCGGCAATTGGTTCAAAAATTGCAGAGAGAGATCTTTTGCCAGAAGATGGCACCTCATATTCTTCCTCATTAGAGATATAGTCTGTAACATTAGAAGCATCTATACTAGCAATCGATGCAGTAAGCGAAGCATTCCATAATATGTCACTTGATGTAGTGTTGTTGTTATGAACTTCTACCGCTATAACATTTGTACCTTTCTGCAAAAGAGAAGCAGGTATCTGCAAAGTAGTATTGTCAGGATTATTATTTGCATAAGTAGTAGCCACGTCATTGTATGCCACATTTCCGCTTGGCATGTTGTATCTTCCTACTTCTTTTCCGTTGACATACACAATCATTCCATCATCAATTGTAATGTCAAGATTATACACATCCTTAGCTGATGGAGTATTGCTAAGCGTAAATGTCTTCCTGAAATAGTAACAAGATAAGTTAGCTTTAAGCACTGTTTTCTGGTCTTTGCCATAGCCAAGAGGAGCAGAACCATTCTTCCAGCTGCTATCACTATATGAAGAGGAGTACCATTTAGTATTGTCGAGCGAACCAGAATCGTAGAATTTCCAGTTTGTACCTTCACTGAACACAATCTTTTCTGATGAAGAGCCTGACTGAGAAGTCCAACCTACAAAACGATAACCAGCAGGAGCGACAGCTTTAACTGTGACAGGAGGGAAAATGTAGCCATTGAACTTTGAATAAGGAACCTCAACATCATTAATCATAATCTTAGCGTCATCAACATTTGCATCTAATGTCAAAGCCTGTCTTGTCTTTGAAGAAAGCTTCATATAAGAACAAGATTTGAGCTGATTTACAAGATTGCTGTTATAAGATGAGTTGAAGCTGCTGATAAGAGTATTGGCAGTATTTGAAGGGTAAACATAATTATCTGTACCAAGATAATTTGCCACATCACTAACTATAGACTTAACATGAGCATTATCAAACACAGAACCACCTACAATACAATATGTGTCAATGAATCTACGTCTGAAAGTTTCGTTCTTCAACATATTCTTGAAGAGCGTAACAAATTTGATTTGCCTATATCTTCTTGACCCTTCAACACTCTTGCCAAGTGAATGGTCGTAACCATGCAATGTGTCAAATGTATAATTCTCCTTGCCAAAGAATGTTGAGAATGGGGTGCTTGTTGACAATGCTCCATCAAGGTCAAAGAGTACGAAATGGAACTTACCGTCATTCACATCACGGAATCCCTTAACATTGTTCTGTGGCCAGTCCCAGTTGCCAATATACATCTGAACAGCCATATAATTGATGTATTCATCTATGTCAAGAAGCTGAGCAATTTCGTTGTAAGTGTCATCATCAGCAGCATTTTCACTTAATTCAAGAAGGCGCGCGTAAGACTCATCCGTTCCCTCCATCTGTACATAACCAGAATCAGGAGACATTTCGAACTGGTCCATCTCGTCAGTATCAATTCCATAGTTTGAATAAGCATAGTGCTTGTTATTTGCCTCACGCATATTAAGAACAGCATAGTGCTGACCATTGAAGAAGACATGCACAGGCTGCCATGCCTGATAATCCACATATAATCCACTTCGAGCAACAATCTGCTGCAATGCGGGATCCTTGATACGACAGTTGTTGTCGTTTCCTCCGTTTCGTATCTGCAAAGTCTTAAATTTCAGATTTGGCTTCTCTTCAAAAAGCTTCGCGTCAAATGTGTTTTTGAAATCATAGACTTTTGTTGCCTTAAGCTTGAAAGAATGTGGCTGCCATGCTCGGCTCCATCCACCACAAGTTGACATATCGCATTCTTGAGATACTATACATTCGTTGTCTAATGTGATGAACTCAAAGTTGACAGGTCTATCCCAAGACATGTTCCAGTTGCAGTTACTTGTTTGTCCATTACCTGGACGACCAAACTCACCCTGCTTGAACAAACCGAGATTATTGTCATCAAGATTATTGGCGTCAGTAACAACACTAATGATAGGGAAAGGGAAGTTACTATTATATATATATGTACGCGTAACAACAGGAGAAGGAAGATATCCATCCTTGAAAGTTCGGAATCTGAAACAAGTATTATAATCAATCACGAAGATTCCTGTTTTGGATGTTTCACCATTAGTGAGAGAAGGAGCTGTACCGTCGGTTGTGTATTTAAGAGTTGCGCCTTCAGGAATACTTACGCAAATCTGCAGAGTTCCTTTGAAAAGCTGTGCATCTTTATCAACAACAGGAGCAGGAAGCTGTTCAGAGGCAAAACCTCCTTCTGCTTGATTTGACAAACCTGCAGATGGGTTTCCTGTTACAGCCCATTCTGCACCACCATCGGTTGTTCGCGCATAAGAACAGCGAGAAATTGCTGCAGGGTACTCTTGCTGTGCTAAAATTTTCTTTCCGTCAGAAATTATGATGACACCGCCATCACAGTCGAGTTTGTCATCTATTTGCCTGTAAGACATTTTAGTCCATACTTCATAGTGGTCGAAGTTTAGCAAAGCAAAGCCTTTTGCAGGAAGTGCTCCATAATCATCCACCAGCTTATGCTTCTTCAAATCAGCAGGATCATCTGTGACATACAAACCACCAAGAATTACACCCTTGTCAGTAGGATTATACAATTCCACCCAGCTACCAAAGTTTGTAGATGGGTCACGGTATGTATCGACATTAGATGCCATGATCTCATTAATGACAATATTTTCAGATGTTGGAGTGTTTGTAGAAACAGTAATTTTGCATGTAGCGGTGATTGCTGAATTGTCAACCGATGCCGCTTTTATGAAGCAAGTACCTATGCCTACTGCAGTAACCTTACCTTTAGAATCGACAGTTGCTACTTTATTGTTTGTACTTGACCATTTCGCATTTCTATATGTTGCATCAGAAGGTGACACATTACAAGAGAGATACATTTCTTCAGACACGACCATGTCTGCTGTCTTCTTTGATATTTCTATGCCTGTAACATGTTTCACAGTGCCATAATACTCAAGCTTCCAGTTGTCGATACATGTCCAGTCGCTGCTGATGACATAATCCTTCTTTATACCTATGCGTAGTTCGCCGTCATCTCCAACTTTACAATCAACACTGTTTTTATAGTAACCGGCATTAAACCAATAATATGCAGCTTCCATGTCGTTTGGAACATAATATTCGTAGGTTTGCCAGCCGCCCCACCAGCCGCCACCGCTGCTAACTACATTGCCAACGCCTACAGATGTACCGCCAAGACCATTCTTCACAGCACCGCTGGCAAGTGGCGCAATACCCACATCATAGGTGTCAATTGAAGAGGTAGCATAAAGGCGGGCAATCTGATAGTCTTTATAACTACCATCTTTATAAACGGTATAATCTGTAGTTTGGTCTCCTATGCGATAGAAGGCATTAAGACTCAATCGGAATCTTCCAGCAGGCAAGCCAGAAAGAATCTGATATGTATCATAGGTTTTACCGTAATGCTCGGCATTCTCTTTAGGATTGGCATAACTTAACTTTGTTCCAAGCCAACCACTATAATTGTTACCATCGTATCTTGGATTTTGTATATACGAATCAGTAACGTCAATCCACTCTTGAGCGCAAGCTGTTCCTGCAACACTCAACAATGCAAATAAGGCAAGATATTTTTTATTCATTTGTATTTAGGTTTTCTTTTTTTGTTATTATTTCATCTCGTCGCTTACAAATTGAGTAAACGCATATTTACTCAATATATAATGACTATGTTTTTTTCCAAAAGTTTAATCCAAGAACATATTTTAGTGTGCCATAAGTATTGGTAAGACCAAATTTGTCCTTTCTGTATGAGTATGTATGTGTTTCAAGAATAAGACTTGAATAATACTTGGTATTGTTCCACACCAGCGACATACGCAGATTCAAATCAGTCGCAACATTATTCAGTATGGAATGCTTATAAGATGCTTCTGTAATATTTGAACGCCTGTAACCTATACTAGGCAATACTGATATGGCGTATAGCACATTTCTACCAAGGACACAATTATAACTATAACCAACACTCACATTGAAATCATCATAATTCACCTTGTTGAAGAGCAGGGTAGAGTCTATTGTACCTATAAGATAGTCAGGCAATTCTTCTGCATTGAAAGTCACTCTTTGATGGTTATACTGAAAGCCAATACTCCATGTCCCACAACTTTTCCTTTGTACAGCATTCTCTCCAAAAGCTGCTGGCCATGAAAAGTGCTGATTATTGAACAGATAAATAATACTTCCACCCTTGCATCTTGAGTTTAGACCGTGAAATGTGCGGTCTTTACCTTTAAGGCTCATCCCTGTGATAGAACGGATTTCCGCACCTTTACCAGAATTGAATGTATAATACTCTGCAAAAAACTTCGCAGTATGTATTGAGAATGTCTGCCTCAGCGAGGTGCCATTTGTCTTTCCCGCTTTTATTCCGAGGTCATTCATATTCCAAAGTAGTCCATATCCGAAAATGCTGTATGATACATTTCCACCAAGTATAACCGAAGGATCTGACTGAATGGTCATAGTTTTATTCGTCTCAGATGACCTGAGGTTGTAATAGTCATGCCAATATGATACTTCTGCTTCGGCTGATAACTGATATTGCTGAGGTGTTACATAGGTTGTGTCGCATCCCATAAAGAAATCCGTGACATCATCTAAGGCTTTCAGCAAGAATGGCCTTTGACGCTCATGTCCAACTTCTTCCTTGTTGCCTTGCTGATGACAAGATACATATGTCGAGTCATTCTGTGCAAACACATCATGACAGACACAAATAGCCACCAACATGACCACAATCCTATGTAGAAAGAACTTTGTCATTAAAAATCTTTTTGCCTTAACAAAATCATCAGAACACTTTTATATCTTGCCAAGAATTCTATCCATCACCCAATTTGTTGCTGTTGCACTTCTTGAATCACAATCACAGACATAGGTCCCTTTCAAATGCTGAACAACTTTCTCTATGAGCCCTGTCTGAACATGCTTGGGATTTGGCACTTCGATATATTCTTTACCTAACTCTGTATCTAATACTATCGGTTCATAATTGTAAACCGAAAACACCAACTTGCCCTTATCGCCAACAATGGATATCCTATCTCTTCTTGCCGATTCATGTGCTACAAAGCACCATGAAGCACTACCCGTAAGCTCATTAGCAAAACGAAAACAGGCGTTTATAGTATCTTCAACTTTATACAAACCTGCCATATTATTGCCAAATCCTTCTGCCTGAATAATTGGGCCAAACATATACTGAAGGAAATCTAATTGGTGAGAGGCTAAATCGTAGAAATATCCTCCACCACCTGCCACCTCTGGCTGAAGGCGCCAAGGCATCTCCTTGTTCGCATTATAGTCAAGCTCTCTCGGCGGCACAGCAAATCGAATCTGTACAGTCAGCACTTTACCTATCTGACCGCTAAACACGATATTGCGCACTTTGTCAAAGTATGGCAGATACCTTCTATAAAATGCAACAAAACAAGGAACTCCTGTAAGTTCGCTGATTCTGTTCACACGCAAACAATCAGCATAACTGGCTGCAAGAGGTTTCTCAATGTATGCCGGTTTCCCTGCTTTCATTGCCATAATAGCGAATGTAGCATGAGACGAAGGGGGAGTGGCAATGTAAATTGCATTGACATCGGGGTCATCAACAAGCAGTTGTGCATCAGAATAGTATTTCTTGATGTTGTTCCTCTTGGCATAAGACTCTGCCTTACGAATATCACGACTCATGACAGCCACAACTTCGCTGCCAGATATCAAACCAAAAGCAGGTCCGCTTTTTTTTTCTGTCACTTCGCCGCAACCGATAAAACCCCATCTAACTGTTTCCAAAAATTTCATTTTTCAACAATAAAGTATAAATGTCAATCATATACCATGCAAAGTTACAGATTTTTTTAATAACTTTGCACAGATTCTGAGAATTTAACTTCTATACGAATTAAAACTTTAACATATTTATTTTTATCGTCATAAAAAGAACTTTATAATGGCTCGAAATAAGAAGAAGCAGCTGCCTCTGCTTGAAAACATAACCATTACGGCTGTTGCAGCAGAAGGAAAGTCGCTTGCAAGAGTAGATGACAAAGTGGTTTTTGTACCATACGTGGTGCCAGGTGACATTGTTGACCTTCAAGTAAAAAAGAAGAAAAACTCATACATGGAGGCTGTCGCAGTAAAATTCCATGAGTATTCTGAGCTACGTGCAACTCCTTTCTGCAAACATTATGGTGTTTGCGGAGGATGTAAATGGCAATGCCTGAAATACGAAGAGCAGCTAAAAGCAAAGCAGCAACAGGTTTTCGATAATCTGTCACGAATAGGGAAAGTCGAACTGCCTGAGTTTATGCCTATCCTTGGCAGCAAACTAACAAAGTGCTACAGAAACAAGCTTGAGTTTGGATTCTCAGATAAGCGCTGGCTTACAGAAGAAGAAGTCAAGGCTGATGTTAAATACGATGTTATGGACGCTGTTGGTTTTCATATAAGCGGAGCTTTCGACAAGATACTCGACATTGATGAATGCCATCTTATGGATGACATAAACAACCGCATTCGCAACGACATACGAGAATATGCTCTCAAAAACAAACTTGAGTTTTACAATCTTCGTGAGAACAAAGGATTGCTTCGCTCACTTATGATTCGCAACAGCAATTCAGGCGAGTTGATGTTTCTTGTGCAATTCCGTATTGAGGATGATGAAGCAAAAGCACAGGCGGATGCTCTTATGCAACACCTTGCTGAAACTTTTCCTGAAATAACATCACTCCTTTATGTTGATAATCACAAAGCTAACGACACAATTGGAGACCAAGATGTTCATGTCGTAAAAGGTAAGGACCACATCTTTGAATTGATGGAAGACCTGAAATTCAAGGTGGGACCAAAATCGTTTTATCAAACAAATACCGAACAAGCGTTTGAACTATACAAGGTTGCCCGCGAATTTGCTGGGCTTACTGGCGACGAACTTGTATATGACCTCTATACAGGCACAGGCACGATTGCCAACTTTGTATCAAAGAAAGCAAAGAAGGTTATCGGCATTGAGTATGTACCAGAAGCGATAGAGGATGCCAAGGTTAATTCTGAAATCAATGGAATAACAAACACTCTCTTTTACGCAGGCGATATGAAAGACATACTCAACAGAGAATTCATTGAGTCACATGGTCGTCCTGATGTAATCATTACTGACCCACCACGTGCAGGTATGCATCAAGATGTGATCGACACTATACTGTTTGCTTCACCAAAGAGAATTGTATATGTAAGCTGCAATCCTGCAACTCAAGCACGTGATCTTCAACTTCTCGATGCTGCATACAAGGTGACTAAAGTCCAACCTGTAGACATGTTCCCTCATACACAGCATGTTGAAAATGTGGTTCTCTTGGAAAAGCGACAATCATAATTAGCAACAACAAAAACAGTCTCTATAAACGACTAAAATATAAATAGATGTCAACTTACTTTGATAGAAAAGCTGCAAATCGCTATACAGATTATCCTGTAAAGCAACCTGCAGAACTAATGCAGTTCTTAATGTCAACAATCTCCGGCATTTCACGCACCAAAGCAAAGGAACTTCTCTCTCAGCGCATGGTGTATGTTAATAAGGAGATAGTGACTCAGTATAACTATAAACTTCAACCGGGACAGCTTGTTCAAGTTGCGAAAAACCGCCACAAGCATGATTTGGTGAGTAAATGGGTTAGGCTGATTTATGAGGATGCCTTCATCATTGTTGTGGAAAAGAAAGAAGGCATACTCACAAATGCTTTACCAGGCGACAAGAGAGAGAATGTGAAAGCTATTCTTGATGAATATGTGAAGCGAACAAGCCGCGCTTTCTCCGTCAACACAGTACACCGCCTTGATAAAGGAACATCAGGAATTCTTGTGTTTGCAAAGAGAAGAGACATACAGAAAATCTTCACAGACAACTGGAAGGAGATTGTTTCTGACCGCCGTTATATAGCAGTTGTACAAGGAGAAATGGAGCAAGACAGCGGTACGGTACGCTCTTGGCTTACAGACAATAAGATGTATGTAACATACTCAAGTGTAGTTGACAATGGAGGAAAATATGCTATAACGAACTATAAAACCCTCAAGAGAAAGAATGGGTATTCGCTTGTTGAACTAAAACTTGATACTGGCAGAAAGAATCAAATTCGTGTTCACATGCAAGACCTAAAGCATCCTATTGCTGGCGACATAAAATATGGAAGTCATCCCGACTTCTTTGGCGATCATGCAGATCCTATAGGTCGTGTCTGCTTACATGCATTCCGCTTAGCTTTCCGTCATCCAATAACAGGAGAAAATCTCGTGTTTGAAACACCATTCCCACCTTCATTCACGAATTTGTTGAAATAAGCGCTTGTCTACAATAAAAAGCAAACACTCGGGTGCTCTTTGAATGCAAAGTTCGCCCGAGTGTTTGTTTTTGTTATAATTAGAAAGTCATTCTTATCTTGAAACGGACACCCCACTTGTTTGTGTTAGGATCATTCTTGTAATTTAATCTGCGGATATAATCAACCTCTACAAGCTTGAAAATGTTGTGAACCCCAACAAACCATTCGACATAAGGGCGTTCCTTATCCATGATAACAGTATTTTGTTCATAGATACCATCTGACAAGAAATGACCAGGGAAATAGAACAAATCAGAGTCAGAATAATTAGATGCAGCAGGGTTATTCTTGTCACTTAACTGTCCCCAAAGCACATTCACCCCAAAGCACTCACGCCATTTGAGTTTATTGAGAAGAGGGATTCTATTGAAGACAAAACCATTGAGGTCCCAGTTTGTCATTAACGAAGCGTATCTGTCATTCAAGAATTCGAGATTTGAAAGAAGATAGAAAGTGTTGTCTTCAATAATAAACGAAGTGTTAACAGCAGGATGAATAAGAAGAGGGAATGGTACTTTGTTCCATTGTGCTCCCGCCTTAATATCTGCGTCAATCTTACCAAATTTACCAAGCCAGATGCGCTTGTAGATGCCAGCCTCTGTGAGGTTGTAATTGTATTGACCACCAAGGAAACCGTTTATTCCGCATGTGTGCGAAATAGAGTATATTGGTGCATCATGATTCAGTTTTATGCGTCTCTGCTTAGTGTTGATGTATGTAACATTCGGTTCATAGCTCATACCAACTTTAAACTCACTTGTAGTGATTCCAGACACCCATTGAGCAGGATCGTTAATAGGAGTTGTCTGTCCGTTTAATGCTTGATAGAAAAGGGCGTCAACAGGATGATTGCGTGTACGAGTATAAGTAACGAATGTTTTCAGCCCTGCATCATATTCATATGTGTAGTCAAGTTTCAGTTCGCGTGTACGGCTGTAATGGTCGACTTTCGAAGTGCGTAGGGCAAGAAACATATTGTCTTTGTCAGTAGGCACATATTTGTCAAACGGGGTGATTACATCATCCAACCATTGTACTGATATGTTACGCTGCGGAAACTCACGCGGCAAATACGCTTTCTTATTGAAAGCATAAAGCAACTGTGCACGCCAATAAAAATTGCGGTGTTGAGTGCCGTAGGCAACATATCCATTAGCAAAGATGTGCGGTGAAAGGTTAGCTGTTGACAAAGCAGACGCTCTGAGGCGGAGCCCGTCGTAGTGATTCGCTGAGATAATTGTATTGCATGGTCCGATGTCAATCTTGCTCGGATGCAAGCTGTCGCCTGTCTCAACAAAATTCTCTACCAGCGCCTTGAAGCCAAATAGCACATATCTAAAACCTTTTATGTGTGTTAGTCGTTCAAGGAAGCTGTCCATCTTGCTTTCGGAAGACGTGAGTTTGACCTGCCTATATTGATTCCAAAAAGCGTCTTCATGCATTGAAGCATCTGGTTCACGCAAGGTGCTACCCTTTATATTCTTAAATAAAGACCTTGGAATCTCTGCAAAAGAAATGTCTGACAAGCGAGTTACTTTCTGTACTTGAAATTTTCCGAGCCACTTTGACAGCTTTAGCTCGACAAGCATATCATTATTAAAAGGAATGCGCTCTCCACTATCTATTTGCGTGAAATCTTGAGTTATAGTCATACTCTCGACGAAATTGACGTCAGAGCGACGTGGTATAGTCAGTTCGACTCGCCTCACTTGATAAGTAGAGTCGGGGGTGAGAAGTATGTACAGATGTCCAGAGAAGCCGAAATCTTGCTGATTATTTGGGAGGAACCCCAAGTCAACAATTTTCTCATTGTCAATATAAATAGTGTCTTGTATGTAGTATCTGTAAAAAGAGATGGCATTGTCAGCTATTGGTGAACGAAACATCGTCTGCAAAAGGCGGCATTCATTTTCGTAGATATTCACATCGGTAAAAACATCCTTTATTGTTGTTGTGAAAATATCACCAGTGTTGACCAATTCAGTCACACCCTTGTTATTCTCGCCTTTAATGACTGTCTTCTCTGATTTCGGATCCTTACGGTAATATATGGATGAGAGTGTCTCGTCAACAGTAAGAGGAAGAATGAGTTTGCCTGTTTTGGGTGAATACTCTACATGATCTTTTATAAATGCAAAACGCTTGTACTCACCCTCATTAAATACCTTCTCACTTACTTCATTCAATGAGAATGTCAATTTTTCATATTTGTTATATGAGAAGAAATCTTTAGAACGTAAATCTCCACCTTTCTTATTTGCGATTACCTTACGCATAAGTTCTACGGCTGGATTATTTTTTCTGCTATATTTCGCTTTACGAGCAGAAATGGTGACACCCGACAATACTTGTGCGTCAGGAACCAAACGGATAGTTATGTTCTTGTTGTTATTGAACTCTTTGAGTTTGTATTTTTGTGTCTGATAGCCTAAAGATGATATTGTCAACTCCTTCAGCAAGCTGTCTTCCATTATGACAAATCTTCCGTCCTCATCACTTTGTTCTCCAATGTTTTTCCCCTCGTAATAAATATTGACATAGTCAAGAGGCTCTCGCGTCTTAGAGTCGATAACGATACCTGTTACCTGCCCGAAAGACGCGAGAGCTGCTATAAAAAATGATAATAAGAAGATTGTTTTCTTCGTCATTAACAATGTGTTATGCTCTTATACTAAAACTGTTACTATAAGTTATTAGTCAATTAATCTATTTCTTCATCAGCCTCATAGCCACCCATCTCACGGATAGCATTTTTAAGCATTGTATATTGCTGGAAGAGATGATTTACAGGTTCCTCACCTTGTGTGTAATCGAACATAGGAGCTTTGAGGAAGAAGCTGAGGAAACGCTGGATGCCGCTTCTTCCGGCACGAGCAGCAAGGTCGCTCAGCAAGCAGAGGTCGAGAAGCAGAGGTGCTGCAAGAATTGAGTCACGGCAGAGGAAGTTTATCTTAATCTGCATAGGATAGCCCATCCATCCGAAGATGTCGATGTTGTCCCATCCTTCCTTATTGTCATTACGAGGAGGGTAGTAGTTGATGCGCACTTTGTGGTAATACTGGTTGTCCTCATCATTGCCATGTCCATAGAGGTCTGGCTGAGCATCTGGCTTGAGTATTGTCTCGAGTGTTGAAAGCTTGCTCACCTCCTTAGTGCGGAAGTTTGCTGGTTCATCAAGCACCAGTCCGTCGCGATTTCCCAAGATATTTGTTGAGAACCATCCGTTAAGACCAAGACAGCGTGTGCCGATTATTGGCGCAAAACCAGACTTAACAAGTGTCTGTCCTGTCTTGAAATCCTTTCCTGCAATTGGCATTCCTGTCTTCTCTGACATCTCCCACATAGCAGGAATGTCAACAGTGGTATTTGGAGCACCCATGATGAAAGGAGCGCCCTCTGCCAATGCAGCATAAGCATAACACATAGAAGGAGCAATATTCACCTTGTCATTAGCTTTCATAGCAGCTTCAAGATGCTCGAGGGTGTCGTGAACCTTCATGTTAGGAGTTACGTAAATCTCAGTTGAAGCTGCCCATGCTACAACAATTCGTGAGCAGTTGTTTTCTGCCTTGAATTTTCTGATGTCGGCACGAATCTCTTCGACCATATCCCATCGTGTAGCGCAATCCTTTACGTTGTCACCATCAAGACGCTTTGCAAAGTTCTTGTCGAAAGCAGCTTTGAAAGGTACGATTTTCTCAAGTTCGTCTTTTACAGGCATTATATCCTTCTCTTTAAGAACTTCAGCATACATTGCGCTTTGGAAAGCATTTGCTGGATACACATCCCATGCTCCAAAAACAATATCATCGAGCTTTGCCATAGGCACAATTTCTGAGTATGTGAGGTACTTCTTATCAGCACCTTTACCTACACGAATTTTATCATACTGTGTCATACTACCAACTGGTTTCGCAAGTCCTTTGCGAGTCATAAGAACGCCGGTCATAAAAGTAGAAGTCACAGCGCCAAGACCTACAACCATAATACCCAACTTACCTTCAGCTGGTTTTACGTTAGAATTTTTCATTTTATCCTTATTTTTAATTTTGGTTATTTTCTTACAAAGTTACATCTTTATTTCAACATAGTTGTAATCTTTTGTTCGCAACAAATAGTCAATAAGTAAGATTTGATTAAGATTGATGTGTTTTCTATTGCTACAGGTCACTAAAATCCATATTTAAGAGTTCAGAGATGTTATAAATAATATGTGTTGCATGAGATTCGTCATGTTTCTCTTCCTCCCATCCGACACCCTTTATCCACACGGTTTTGCATCCTAATGACGCAGCAGGAATGATATCTTTTGAATAGCTGTCTCCAACAACAAGTATGTCGGTTGAAGGCAATTCTTCTGGTGTCTTATTCATAACCTTTCGCATAGCATCAATACCTAATTGGAAAATTTGTGGGTCAGGCTTGCGTACTTTCACAACAGCACTTTCAATGATGTCTTTGAAGTACTCAAGCTTAAAGTCAGAAAGTATTGTCTCTATATTTCCATAGAAGTTGCTCACAAGTACAAGAGGGTATTTCTCTGAAAGCTGCTGTATTACAGGACGAGAAATTTTCAGCACATCTAATACATAGTCATAGCAATATTTTGCAACGGCGTTACTTTTCTCCTTGCGTTCTTCATTATCGCATAGCCAGATTTTCCTATTCACAAGATCATCTGTTTCGATGTCGCATTTTATCTTCAGCAAATCAAGAAAATTGTGATTTGGCTGTATATAAGGATGCTTTGCCAACGTCCTTTCTGCAAAAACGTAGCTCACACGGAATTCTTCTTTAGACACAGGTATATGAATGGCCTGATACCCCTCCCATAAAACCTCGCTCCAATGTATGGAGTTAGTGTCAATCGTGCCTCCATAATCAAATATTATTCCTTGAATCATTTGCGATGTCTTTTTTTTATGTAGGTTATTAAAAGTAGTTTAATAATAGATATATTCTATTTTGATGCAGATTACTATGTAGGTGTTCATAATTATTTAAATATTTGATGCGTTCTATTTGAGCGCAGATTTTCGTTTTCATTTGAAGGAGCAATGCGGGCATTGTGACTGAAAATGAAATGGAAAGATGCCTCAATGAGGATGTGTCAAATATCGAAAACGCCTACTTGTGTATTATGTAAATAATTTTGAACATCTACTTATCTTCAACTGAAGGAACTATGCGGGCGCACCTACGAGGATGAACATATCGATAATTTTGATTACCTACTTATTGTTGTACTTCATTGTTCAGCTTCTCATAAAGTTTCTTGCAGAATCCTTCGTGTGTATGATGCATGTGCATGAGAATAGCCGAAAGCACAATGATTTCAAAAGCAAGGACAAGCCATGGAAGGTCTGTCAGACATGCCACATAAAGGGCAATAGCTCTTGTGTTGAATGTGAGAATATTTGTCCATTTCATCATTGGCAGACTTTGTGAGCGGAATTCATCGCGGAATGACTGAGGCACGTTCTCAATAGAACTGTATCGACTCTTAAGAAGAGAGAATAGTTTCTGAAATTGAGGGGTACGTCTCTCTTGACTCCTGGTCCATTTAGTGTAGAAAAACAAAAACACTTTCTTTATGAAATTGCCTTTCCATGGAGTTGAATCATAATTTATCTTTTGCTGGGCATAAGTGTCGAGTTCGCTGCCGGCTTTGCCTTTCAGAAACAGCAGGTGTATCTGGCGATAATAATCAGACAAAGCACACTGGCCTGCATGACAGCCAAGTCCGTCAAGAACGATGAAAGAATACATTGTCACAACATAAATAATGGTGTTTCTTTCTGTATTCTCAATGCCTAACCATCCAAATTCCATATCATGGTAGAGATACATTCTGACAATCAGAGCATTATATATAAAAATGTACCACACATCTCCTGCTGCACCATCAAGAATACGCCCAAGCTGTGTTTTCTTCCCTGTCATTCGAGCAAGCTGCCCATCTGCGCTGTCATAGAAATTCGCCCATGCCAAAAGGAGTACACCTATAATGTTGAATATCAAACCATGCAATCCATCAATACGGTATGAACCGCTTGCAAAAAAATATGCAGAACCAGCACCAATAATCATTGAGAGAATGGTGACTGTATTAGGATGAATGTTAAGTCGCTGGAAAAACACAGCCCACAGATAACCTATGGGACGAGTCCATACTGTATCGAGCCACTCTTCTGTGTCATCAGACTTTATTGTTAAATGAACTTTCTCTTGCATTTCAAATTAAATATTTCTTATAAGTAGGTAATCAACATACGCAAATCGGAAATTTGTGAGAGCCGCCAAAAGCAATATGCCGAAAACAATCACAAACACTTTTGGACGGCGTGTCATACGATTCCAATATGCTGAATTATAGGGCTATCCTTTGCGCTATGGCTTTTGCTGCTTCTTCTCTACAGCTTGAAAAACTAGGAAAATCGTTGAAGTCTATGAAATAAAAATTGCCATCTGCGTCTATCACAGCATCTCCGCCATAAATAGGCACATTAATCTTTTTAGCAATCATATCAGCATACAACTTCACTCTTTCTGGGTCGAAAGCATAGCCTTTCTCTTCTCCATTGATAGATTCAAGACCAAACTTTGAATGGCTCTTGCTGGCATAATTCCATGAGAAGAAATTCGTTCCTTCCACTCCATAGAATTTTATCAAGTCGCCAGGTTGATGCATTTGCGCCATCCACATATTTACGCCACGAGTTTCAAAATTGCTGAAAGCCTTCTCAAAGTCTTCCTTCGTATTGCAGAAAATCGTGTCATCAGCAACAACTGCGCTGCCATCACAATTTTTAAGCCACAAAGGAGGGACAATGTCATTCTTACTTTCTGCTGAACAGAAATACAAATTTCGCTTTTCTCCAACAAGAAACTCTGGCTGGGGGATGCCTGCGTCAAGCATTTGGGAAGCAACTGCCGCTTTGTTTGTGGCAGTCAGTATTCCATCTATAGAATTAATAAATTTCTTTTGTGTCTCAACATCTGTATCTTTTTCGAGCAACACAATATTAAATGTGTCTCTCGCCATTGTGAACACTCGGTCAAAGGGTGAGTAGTCGTATTGAAGCATTTCCTCCTCGCCGATTGTCTCCACAAAATTGCCAGATGTCTCCAGCTCTGAAATGACAGCATTAAATATTGCGCTGTCACTATTTGTAAGATTAGGAGAGTATTTATGCGCTCTGCTGATTCCTAATATCTTCATTTTTATTATTTCCTATTTTTATTAAAAACAGTCCTAACGATGTCCAAAAAATCTCTCTCACTCTGCAAATAATGCTGACAAACATTCCGATCTCGCTTGTCATTCCCATCTGAGCAACTGACATTGCGAATCCTCCTTCACGACCACCAAGCTGAAGCGGAAGAAAAAACAGAAGGTTGGCGAAAAGACTTGTGTAGGAGAGAATCAGAAATGAATACAGAAATGTCAAAAAGCCACCATCTCCTGCATCAAAGAGGATGAGCATAAAATATATTTCAAAACTTTGGCATAGCCTTCCAATGTACTCTAAAAAGAAGCTGCCATAGAAGCTCTTCTTGTTTTGAGATTGTAATTCAGCGATTTGTGTATCAACCTTCTTTAGTTCATTTTTGTTCTTCTCCTCAAACTTTGTTGCCCACTTTTTCAAGAAAGGAATCTTCTTTACAAAGTTTATGAGTTTGACTACTATGCCGTTCTTATAGCCCCTTGTGAACATATAAATGCCTGCTCCACAAAACACTGCCATAAACGAAAGTACGATGATGATACCTGTTCCTAATGGCAGATAACCAAGTAATGCCAATATCAGATACACTACAATGCTCGTTGTCCAAAACCAGAAATGAGAGAAAATATGCATCATTGCGAATAGAAGGACACTCGATGTTGCCCTCTCTGAACCGATGTATGGTTTTAGCTCCATAATCTTATATGGTTCACCTCCAAGGAGGCCAGCAGGTGTCGCATAATTCAAAGCAAATCCCGTGATGGTAATTTTCAGAAGCCTCCAGAATGGGATAGGGCAGTCGCCTGAACCTTTGATAATTATTCTCCATGTACATGCGTTCATAACATAGAGAACAAACCACATCAATAGTATGGCAGCCAGCCAATAACCTGCTTTTAGAATGTCATTCCACAGCTCCACAAATGACACCTTAAATGTAAAGAGCATTATGATGACCGCGATTATTCCAAAAGCGAAAAAGATGTTTCGAGTTTTATTCTTCAATTTCTGTGAGTTAACTGCTAATCATTTAAAACTGATGAAACGGATAGCAAAATGTTATCCGTTTCACATTATCAATCCTCATCGGTAACTTGGTCAAGTTTGAGTTTGTCCGAATCATCTCTCTTCTCAAAATACTGCTTCTTTAGCTGATTTTGACGAGCATGGTCAAAACGATTGCGGTTGCGAACAACATCAATAGCCGTATAGATTGCATGGCGGAAAGCAAGCTCATCAGCTTCATCTTTTCCTGCTATGGAGTATTGAGTGCCACCCACAACTGTTGTATGCACAATAGGAAGACCTGCCGTGTACAAAATGCCCTCGTCGATAGCGATGGCCTTGAAAGGCGCAAGTCCTTGGTCATGATACATTGCAAGCACCGCATCAAAATGCTTGTAATTGTCTGTTCCGAAGAATTCGTCTGCAGCATAAGGCCCCATGCATCTCACACCTCTCTTGAACAGTTCATCAATGACTGGTGAAATAGCCTCTTCTTCCTCTTTGCCGAACTTTCCATCTTCACCCATAGTTGGATTGAAAGACAAAACAGCAATACGAGGAATGTCAATATCCATGTCTCTCTTCAAAGTATTGTGCAGAATCACAATCTTCTCAGCAATGCTTTCTTTTGTTATCTTTTCAGCAACTTGCGAGATTGGGAGATTAGATGTTAACAATGCAACTCTCAGGTTGTTACTGATGTACACATCAACTGCTTTTTTGCCTTCACCTAATATCTGCTCGAAATATGCTGACTCACCTCCAAATACCGAACCGTCTTCATTTTTGATGACATTCCTATTCAAAGGGCTTGTTACCAAAGCGTCAATCCTGCCTTCACGAAGGTCTGCTATAGCTGAATTGAGTGATGTCATGGCATATTTACCTGCCTCCTCTGTTGCCTGCCCGAACTCTATCTTCTGTTCATCATCACCATAACAGTTCACCATGTTCAGCACATTTTCCTTAGCATCATTAGCAGAATCAACAACAGTAAAACTTGTCTGATTATTTATTGCCTTGCGATGGTAAGTGGCTGCTTTAGGTGAACCATAAATTATTGGAGTACATAATGAAAGCATATCTTCAGTCGAGAATGTCTTCAGTATGAGTTCATAACCTACTCCGTTAATGTCACCTTGTGTTATGCCAATTCTTATCTTTGCCATTTATTGTGTTAATTTTATTTATTGCTAAATTAATTTTCGCCTTCTCCGTCTTCCGCCTCTATCTGGTCAGGTGTGCGAAGAGTGTAAAGAGCTGCTTCAAGACGTCGTATCATTGTGCGCTTCATCTTTTCTGGTGCATACACAAAACCTTCAACAACAATCACGCGATTGTTTTTCTTGTCGATGCGTGAATGACTCACAAAAGGTCCGCCCATGGCAACATTGCGCATCTCCCAAAGTCCACGAGCTTCAAACGAATAATAGTTCTTCACACTTATGTTCTTTGTCCACACAAAATCAGGGTTCGTCTGCATGTACTCACCAGGTCTCTCTCCTGGTATGTTGCGTTTCATCATTGTGTCACGAAGAGCGATGTATGGCTTCTTTGTGAACATCTTCTCACTAACGTAAGGAAGTGAATAAATGCAGATGTTCTGTATTGTTGAAAGACCATCATCAGATGCCCAGATGAAATCCTCGCCAATCTTCATGCTTTTGATGTCAACTGGAATGTAGAAATCACAGCCAAACATCTCCTTCACTTTCTTTGCGAATTTGATGTTATGCTCAAAGTACAGGTCATTAGCCTCTCGGTTGATCTCCTCTGAAGAGAACAATGTCTCTATGGCTTTTGTATGTTCGGTAATATAAACCGATGCATCATACTGGCTTGGAGCATGCACAGAGAGAATAAGTTGTGGAGTTGAATGGACATCCCTTTCTATGACCATCTTGGCTTTTGTGTACTCTCTGCTGATTTCGATGTGTATGATGTTCCTGAACAGATTAGTGATATTGTCATAATGCTTCTCCTCAATATGACTCTTGTGGAATTGAGGTTCATCCTGAGGAAGACCGATAAGATGCTTGTCAAGAATCTGCCTCAGAGCCTTGCCAGCATAGCCATTCCAAACGCTGTCATCTGCCACAACCATAATCTCGTATGGATTACCAGATGAAACAGGGGTAAGCAAACTGGCGCTTCTGCGACGTCGTTGCGGTGTGTTTGATTTGCTGTCGCAAGCAGCAAAAGCAAATCCAACAAGTAAAAGCATTGCTATTATCTTATACTTCATATAGATTGGTTGTTAGATATTTACTATTCTAAAGTTCATGATTCTTTGCTAAGTAAAACTGAAGAATTTGATGTTATTGCTCCATCTGCTTCCTCGTTGAGAGCAATCCGCATGCTGCCCAAATGTCTTGACCTCTTGAGGCGCGTATTGTTGTTGTTATTCCATGATTGTTGAGATAGTCACGGAACGACTCCATGCTTCTATTCTCGACTTCTTTTAATGGCACATCAGGAATTTTATGCCATCTGATGAGATTGACACGACATTCAAGCCCACTTAGTAGTTTCACCAATTCTCGAGAGTGCAATGGCGTGTCATTTGTGCCTCCAAACATTGTGTATTCGAATGTGACTCTTCGCTGATGCGACCAATCATATCCTTTCAGAAACTCCACAATGTCATGAATGGCAAATTGTTTTTCTGCAGGCATAAGCTGCAATCTTTGTTCGTGAATAGGTGTGTGGAGAGATATTGCGAGATGACATTCGCATTCTTCGAGATACCTCTGCAAATTCTTTTTCAAACCGACAGTTGAGAGCGTGATGCGTTTCGGACTCCATGCCCATCCGTAGTCGGATGTCAGAATCTCCAATGACTTCATGACATTGTCCATATTGTCGAGCGGTTCGCCTTGCCCCATATACACCACATTCGTCAAAGCGGTCTTCTTTTCTTCCATCAGAAACTGGTCAACGCTGTAAACTTGGTTAAGTATGTCCCTTGTTGAGAGATTACCATTCCACCCCTGCTTGCCTGTCTGGCAAAACAGACAATTCATCTTGCATCCTACTTGACTGCTGATGCAAAGCGTTGCACGGTCGCCATCTGGTATGTAAACGGTCTCTATAAACTTCTCATCTTCCGTAGGAAAAAGGAATTTTATTGTGCCGTCTATGCTTCTATTCACCTCTATTGGCTCTGAGCATCCCACACAATACAACAAATCCAACTTCTCGCGGTTTCCTTTTGAGAGGTTGGTCATTTCATCTATTGTATGTACATGTTTTACATAAATCCACTGAGCAATCTGCTTAGCTGTGAATTTTGGCATAGAGAGTTGCAGGCATAAATCCTGCAACTCACTAAGCGTCTTACCTAATAAAGGTTGTTTCATTATTAAGATGTAATCATTAAAAACTGCATACAAAAGTGCCAATCTCTTTGTATTATGATGTGGCGGCTTTCATATCTTTTTAACTATTACCATTTATTACCATGCGAACAATGGGTAGTTCTTCATTGTCTCGTTCACCTCGCCACGAACCTTAGCGATTACATTTTCATCCTCTGGTGCGTTGAGAACTTCTTCGATCCAAGCAGCAATCTTAATCATGAGATCCTCCTTTGCACCACGAGTTGTGATGGCTGGAGTTCCAAGACGGAAACCTGAAGTCTGGAATGCAGAACGAGTATCAAATGGAACCATGTTCTTGTTGATAGTGATGTCTGCAGCAACGAGAGCGTTTTCTGCAACCTTACCTGTGAGGTCTGGGTATTTAGAACGGAGGTCAACAAGCATAGAGTGATTGTCTGTACCACCTGACACGATAGTGAATCCACGCTTAACAAGCTCTTCAGCAAGTACAGAAGCATTCTTCTGAACCTGAGCAGCATACTGCTTCCATTCTGGTTTGAGACACTCTCCGAATGCTACAGCCTTAGCAGCGATAACATGTTCGAGCGGACCTCCCTGCTGACCTGGGAATACTGCTGAGTTGAGGAGCTGTGACATCTTCTTCACTACGCCCTTTGGAGTTGTGTATCCCCATGGATTGTCGAAATCCTTGCCAAGGAGGATAAGACCACCGCGAGGACCACGAAGAGTCTTATGAGTTGTTGTTGTTACAATATGAGCGTACTTGACAGGGTTGTCAAGAAGACCTGCTGCGATAAGTCCTGCTGGGTGAGCCATGTCAATCATGAGAAGAGCTCCAACCTCGTCAGCAATCTTACGCATACGAGCGTAATCCCACTCACGGCTATAGGCAGAACCACCACCGATGATGAGCTTTGGCTTGTTCTCCTTAGCAAGCTTCTCCATCTCGTCATAGTCAACACGGCCAGTCTCCTTGTTGAGGTTGTAGCCTACTGGACGGTAGAGGATACCTGATGTGTTAACAAGTGAACCGTGAGAGAGGTGACCTCCGTGATCGAGGTTCAAACCCATGAAGCAGTCACCTGGTTTGAGAACTGCAAGAAGCACAGCAGCATTAGCCTGTGCGCCAGAGTGTGGCTGTACATTTGCGTACTCGGCACCAAAAAGCTGGCAAGCACGGTCAATAGCAAGCTGCTCAATCTGGTCAACAACCTGGCAACCTCCATAATAACGATGACCAGGATAACCCTCTGCATACTTATTTGTGCAGTAGCTTCCCATAGCTTCCATTACCTGCTCGCTAACAAAATTTTCTGATGCGATGAGCTCAATTCCTTTGAGCTGACGCTGATGTTCATTCTCAATGAGAGAGAAGATAGCGTTGTCTCTTTCCATTTGCAAAAATTAATTATATTGAGTGTTTATTTTACATTTTAAGAAATACAATATCACACAATACTCTATTTTTTACGCCGTGTATTGTGTTTATGAGTGCAAAATTACATATAAAATCTTTATAGACAAAATTACTTTGGAAAAAAGTTGTATCTTTGCATAGATTTAACTTATAATGTGTAGTATATGCAACCTTTAGCAGAAAGATTACGTCCACAGAAACTTGATGATTACATTGGTCAGAAGCATCTTGTAGGGGAGGGGGCTGTCATTCGCCGCATGATAGATCAGAAGAGGATTTCTTCATTCATATTATGGGGACCTCCAGGGGTGGGGAAGACGACTCTTGCTGGCATAATAGCCCAAACTCTTGATGTTCCTTTCTTCACGCTGAGCGCTGTGACAAGCGGCGTGAAGGATGTGAGAGAGGTTATAGAAAAGGCCAAGGCAAGCAGTTTCTTCGCTAATGTTAGAGGTGGCGTTTCGCCAATATTATTTATTGATGAGATTCACAGGTTTTCCAAGTCACAGCAGGACTCACTCCTTGGTGCTGTAGAGCAAGGTGTTGTCACGCTTATTGGCGCTACAACTGAAAACCCTTCATTCGAAGTCATTCGCCCTCTTTTGAGCAGATGCCAGGTTTATGTGCTCAAAAGCCTTGAGGTTGACGATTTGCTCGGATTGCTCAATCATGCATTGACAAATGATGTCTATCTGAAAAACAAGACAATAGATGTGCAGGAGACAAAAGCTATGATGCGTTTTAGTGGTGGCGACGCAAGAAAGTTCCTAAACATCCTCGAACTTGTGACCGAGACTTCCGACATAATAAATGATGACATTGTCACAAAGACATTACAGCAGAATCCTCTTGCTTACGACAAAGATGGCGAAATGCATTATGACATCATTTCTGCTTTTATCAAAAGCATAAGAGGAAGTGACCCTGATGCTGCTATCTACTACCTTGCAAGGATGATAGAAGGAGGAGAAGACCCTGTCTTCATTGCACGACGACTTGTCATTTCTGCGTCTGAAGACATTGGGCTTGCAAATCCTAACGCCCTCCTTCTTGCTAATGCTTGTTTCGACACAGTAACAAAGATTGGTATGCCAGAAGGTCGCATTCCGCTTGCAGAAGCTACCATTTACCTTGCCACATCACCCAAAAGCAATTCTGCTTACGAAGCTATAAACTCTGCTTTGCAGTATGTGCGACAGACTGGAAACCTTAACGTCCCTCTGCATCTGAGGAATGCGCCTACTCAGCTTATGGCGCAACTCGGCTATGCCAAGGACTATAAGTATGCCCATGCCTACGAAGGTAATTTCGTGAAACAGCAATTCTTGCCTGACGACGCTGTGGGTGCAAGCTTCTGGTCGCCACAAAACAATGCAGCAGAAAACAAACTCAAAGAGAGGATGAATATGTTGTGGGGTGACAGATTCAAATAAGCTGACTGACAAAAGATTACGGAAGCAGAATTGAAGTGTTGCTAAAACTATAATCCTACCAAAACTATTTATTAACATATTAACTAACAACTATTATGGCACAAAGATTTATTCTTAACGAAGTTTCATACTTCGGTGCAGGAGCTCGCAAGGAGCTTCCTGAAGTTCTTAACCGCATGGGCTTGAAGAAAGCTCTCGTATGCTCTGACAAGGGGCTCATCAAGGTTGGCACTACTGCCAAGGTGACAGAGGTGCTTGACGCTGTGAATTTTCCATACGACATCTATAGCGAGATAAAGCCAAATCCTACTGTTACAAATGTTCAGCAGGGTGTTGAAGCATTTAAGGCTTCAGGTGCTGACTGCATCATTGCCATCGGCGGTGGTTCGTCAATGGATACAGCAAAAGGTATCGGCATCGTGGCAAACAACCCAGAGTTTGCTGATGTTGTGAGTCTTGAAGGTGTTGCTCCAACAAAGAAGAAGTCGGTGCCTATCATTGCTCTTCCTACTACAGCCGGTACAGGTGCTGAGGTGACAATCAACTATGTTATTATTGACGAGAAGCGTCAGGCAAAGATGGTGTGTGTTGACCCTAACGACATTCCTGCTGTTGCTATCGTTGACCCTGAATTGATGTACTCTCTTCCTAAGGGCTTGACAGCTGCTACAGGTATGGATGCTTTGACTCACGCCATCGAAGGTTACATCACAAAGGGTGCATGGGTGATGTCTGACATGTATGAGATTCAAGCAATAAAGATGATTGCAGAGAATCTGCCATTAGCAGTTGAAGAACCTACTAATCCTGTTGGACGAGAGGGCATGGCGCTTGCTCAGTACATTGCTGCTCAGGCATTCTCTAATGTTGGCCTTGGCTTGGTTCACGGCATGGCTCACCCAATGGGTTCACTTCACGACATTCCACACGGTGTAGCAAACGCTCTTCTTCTTCCACGCATCATGGAGTTCAACATGCCAATGTGCATTGAGAAATATGGTGTGATAGCTAAGACTATGGGCGTTGACACTACAGGCATGACAGCCGAAGAGGCTGCACAGGCTGCTGTCGATGCTGTTCGCGCCCTTTCTGTTCGTGTTGGCATCCCTCAGCATTTGTCTGACCTTAACATCACTGAAGCTGACATCCCTGCTCTTGCAGCGCAGGCTATTGCTGATGTTTGCACTCCAGGCAACCCTCGTGATGTGACAGAAGAGGAAATTATCGAATTGTATAAGTCTGTATTGTAAACAACGTCACAACGTATCATAAGCAAGCCCCATTTCCATATTTCTCATTTCAGCAGATGAGATTTGTGGAGATGGGGCTTTCTTATTCACTCTCTAATATACTCGAATTCGGTTTCGCGTTTTTACGTTTCATCGTTCTATTATTACCTCCTTGAATTCCCCAAATACAGGATGGTGGCGGTATGCATAGCCAGTACCTACTGGCACATAGAGCGTGCATTGGTCGAGTGCGAATTTGTTGAATGCATAATCATTAATGGAGATAAGATTAGGATCTTCCACACGCAGATGAAGCTTTGTGAGTTTTTCGCATCCTAAAAAACTTCGCTACCAATTTCTCTTATTGTCTCTGGCAGGAATAATTCTTGAAGATTTATAGATCCCTCAAAAGCCACAATGTTGTGGTGTCTGATTCCTTCTTGCTTTTATGTTAATGACATACCATGTAGTTTGTTTATTTACAATTCTGTCCATACCAATGATTTTGTTAAATGTATCAATTTGCTATATTTTTGTTTTAAGGATTATCCACACGCCAGCATTATCCTTACCTTCACGTTTCAAAACGTCCTTATCCTTCAATGCTGAAAGGTCTCGTTCTACGGTTCGTGGACTCACTGACAAGGTCTCCGACATTTGTTTGGCGGTGATTGATGGTGATTCCTTGATAAGATAGAGGATTACTTGCTGACGTTCAGTGAGTTTTATCTCCGACAAGTCTCCGTCACCGTCTCCGACATTCACGTCTGTCGGTGATGCATATATGACTGTTTGAAATTGTGTGGGAGTAGAGTTGAATGAAGGTTTAAGCTCGTCTCTGTACCCTTCCAAGGCTTTTGTCTCATTGCAGAATCATCTTCCCACGTTCATTTTCATTTCTCATACTTTTATTTTTTAACTAATCGAAAACTGCTGCAAAGATACACGAAATCAATTGTTTCTGCAATAGTTGGGGACAAATGGAATTGGTTTAGGGACGGATGTCATCGTTGCAATGCCGACAGCGCAGCTTTGATATCAGCTTTTTTACTACGTGACACAGGAATCTTTTTGCCAACATAGAAAAGATTGAGGAAGTATGAATTATTCTCGCATTGCAGTTTCTCAACGAAATTCAGATTAACGATGAACCCTCGGTGACATTGTATGATGTAGACGTGCGTGGACAGGGATTCATTGAGTTGTTTCAATGTGGAACGAAGTGATATTTTCTTTATTTCCTGATCACACAAATAGCATACCTCTGCATAGTTTGCCACTGACTCGACATAGATTAACGACTCTGGAGCGAATGCCAGCTTTGGGTTATCATTCTGTCCTATTGTCATACTATTATCAGCATCCTTTTCGTCATTATGAACTACCGATGTGGTTGCCCAATCTTCCTGATAGGAATTTAGCATCTCGTTGATGGCACGTATCTCGTCAAACTCATGCTTCATCTTGCGGTGTCGATAAACAAAGACATCAACTACGAAGAAAATGATGCAATATCTGAACACAATCGAACAGTAGAAAGCAAAAGATGGCAAGAATTCAGGATAGCCTGGTACTGTCAGATTCACTTCCAAAGGCAAGAACAAATGATTGACGACATACAAAAAGAATGCTGTCAATGGTATGCACAGCATATAGACTCCTACAAGTTTTTTTGTTTGACTCAATATCGTTTCCTTGGTATCAAAATGATAGCCAAA
>JAKSLL010000129.1 GCA_024401215.1 Bacteroidaceae bacterium | reverse complement strand
AAACAAGTTTTCAATTATGAGAAATATCTTATCAATTATCGCCATCATGCTGATAGGCTTGTCAACATTTGCACAGAACAAACAGGGAAAGGTTCCATATATGACTAAGTCGAACATAGATAAATACGTCGTGGTGGACACGGCATCGGTGCGTGTGTGGTATGCCCTCAATGCACTCGACATCGAGGACGAGGACACTTACCTCGACCTCCAGCGTTTGGAGATAGGCAAGTCTCGCAACAAGTATTACAGCTACTACGTCTGGGAATCGGACTCGCTCATCACCGTCTATCAGCGAAGCAACCATTCCGGCAACTACCCCAGTCGGTTAGCGCCCCGGGGACGTGGCGGCAAGGGCTACTGGAGCGAGATGCAGTTTCACACATGGTTCATCGAGGACGGAAAGGTGAGAACCTACACCCGTGAGCCAGACCCTGCATACAATGGCTACTACGATGAGCCGTACCCCGAACAGCAGTGGACGCTCACGCAGGACACCGCCACCATCCTCGGCTATCATTGCCAGAAAGCCACTTGCCGCTATCATGGACGGGGCTTCGAGGCATGGTTCACGACTGAGTTGCCCTTGCGCTTTGGACCGTGGAAGTTCGGCGGACTACCCGGCTTGATAGTCAAGGTGCATGACACGGACAGGCTCTACAACTTCGAGTGTGTGCGTGTGGAAAAGACTCGCACGACCATGCTGTCGAACCCATACAAGAGCCACCGTCCCATCAGCCGCTCCAGAGTTCTGAAGTTTGAGCGCAAGGTCAATGAGGACAGCCACCGCACTTTAGGCTTGGTGCGCGTGGAGGGCCCGCAGCCTCAGCCTGTACATTACGAACCTTTGGAACTGGAATAACTTCATAAAATTTACAATCATGAAAAGAGCATTATCAATTATCGCCATCATGCTGATAGGCTTGTCGGCATTTGCACAGCAGAAACAAGGGCATGCGATTCGTCCTATCTCAAAAGGCGTTGGACATCCTACAATAATCGGTCATGCACAAGTTGAGGTCATGTACGCACTAAATGCTACAGACATCAAAGACAAGAACACGTATATTGATCTTCATGTGCTCCGTGCAGGCAAAGACTTAAGCAAGCATTACAGCCGTTTTGTAGAATTGAACGATTCCCTCTACGATGATTTCAATAAACGCAACCCGAATGCAAAAAGTCGTCCACGGGTATTTTGTTCTGATGGTCGTAACAGTACCTACTGGAGCGAGTATCAGTTTACTGACATATTTACAGAGAATGGTCAGCATACCCTCTACGCATGGATGCCCAGCTATATGGAACGATACAATGCCTATTATACAGAACCTGCCCAAAGTCAGAAATGGACGCTGCATGAGGAGCACAATACAATCCTTGAGCATGATTGTCAACGAGCAACTTGCCATTGGAGAGGTCGTGACTACGAGGCTTGGTTTGCAGCCGACATTCCTGTGCGTCTTGGCCCTTGGATATTCGGAGGACTGCCAGGTCTTATCATGAAAATCAACGATAAAGACAATCTATACTCATGGGAAGCGGTCAGTATACGCTCCGGCAATTTTCCTATAACGAAACGCAAGTATGATGGCTTCAGAAAAGACTCTCGTGAACATGTCCATAAACTACAAGTGGCAGCCAACCGCGACTATTCAAAAGCAGGTGGTGCGAGAGACCCCAAGACAGGACAGTTAATATCTAAGGTCACGCCTTACGAACCTTTGGAATTAGAATAAACACATACCAGCGTGCAGACTCTCACTCTGCACGCTGGTATGGAGTAAATAAGAGGAGCACTTCAGTACAAAGCACATAATTATCCACTTTTTCTGCATTCTGTTTTGTAAAAACATAGCAAAACATTACTTTATTTCAAAGTATATTTATAACTTTGCCGAAAATATCTTAAAACAAACTTTAAAATAAATTCGCTTTATGGATAAGCAAGTCATCAAAACCATCATAGGAGAGAAGCATCAAGAGTTGCGCGACATCTGTTTGGTGAACCGTCCGCAGGAGTTCGAAGACATGATGAATTACGTCCTCATAGGTATCAGGAGAGCAGGCAAGTCTTACCTAATGTTGCAGGACATCCAGCAACGTATAGAGAAGGGAGAGATTAGCGTGGAAGATTGCCTATATATACGTTTTGAGGACGAGCGTTTGTCAGACATCAAAGCCACGGAACTGGGGCTTTTGCTGGATTGCTACAAGGAATTATTTGGTGAAAAACGGCCATACATCTACCTTGACGAAATACAGAATGTGGCAGGATGGGAGACATTTGCTCGCCGTCTGGCAGACCAGAAGTACAGAGTCATGATTACCGGCAGTAACGCAAAGATGCTCAGCAAGGAGATGTCCACCACTTTGGGTGGTCGCTACATTCCTCGCAGGATATTCCCATTTTCCTATGCAGAGTACTTGAAGTATCATGGGATAGAAGTTAGCGAGAACTGGCAATTCAAGCCAGAGGTGCGCATTGAAGCCGCCCGACGATTTGACGACTATTTTTATTTTGGAGGATTGTCAGAGATGTTTCCTCTAAAGAACAAGAGAGAATGGATCAATGGGCTGTACCAGAAAATAATCCTTGGGGACATCATTGCACGACATGGCATAAGAGGAGACAGAACCATCCGCCTTCTGGGACGTAAACTTGCCGACAATGTGATGCAAGCCACAGCACTGACACGTCTTCAGCACATCATCAAGTCTTCGGGTGATAACATCAGCCTGCCAACATTGAAGGATTATCTTTCATATATGGAGGAATGCTATCTGATCTTCTCTATTCCAAATTTTGTGTCACCTATAACGGAGCAGGAAACAATCAAGAAACGTTATTTCACAGACAACGGTCTGCTCAACAACCTTCTTTTCAAAGGTGAAACCAAACTATTGGAGAATCTGTGTGCCATTACACTTATCAATAAATATCCCAGTGATGATGAACCACGAGTATTCTATTACAACAAGAACATCGAAGTAGATTTCTACGTTCCTGAAGATGGGCTTGCCCTTCAGGCATCCTTCGACATCAACGATGATGCCACAAGAGAACGTGAAGTAGGCGCATTGGTTGCACTCAACAAGGCATTCTCTCTACAATCCGCATACATTATCACACGAGATCAGGAGGAAACCATCAACGTGGGATCCATGACCATTCATGTTATTCCTATATGGAAATGGCTTTTGATGGACTTTCCTGCTTAAATTTATATCTTTGCATATATATAGCTGATAAACTACAACTTACACGGGACTTTGCGAACAATTTGCAAAGTCCGTTTTTGATGCTCTCAAAAATGCGAACAAAATGCGAATAAAAACCTATGGCGCTTTTGGAGCGAATCCATACCTTTGTCGCAAAAAGAAAACAATCATTTAGGTATGGACTTGCAATCTATCATTAACTTATTCGAACAATGGTTCCATGGCGAACGCCTTTCGGAGAATGAAGCTGCATTGATAGCCTTGTGCATCATTGCATGCGTATTGCTCATCGCCACCATTGTCATATTGATTCAGGCAGCACGCGTGTTCCGTTTCTGGATGTATGTCGGCTGGTTCTTCGAGGACATCTGGGAGTGGTTGAAATATGTGTGTCGAAAAATATTTTGAATCAAGGGTATTGGATTTTGCTTTTCGAGTGTCTTATTATTAAAAACCATCAATGAGACAATATGGACTATACTGAAAAAGCATTTGAGCAGCTCTACAAGGAACGGTACAGGCAGATGTATCGCCTTGCATACTCCATGCTGGAGGATGAGGAGGAGACGCGCGATGTGGTCAGTCAGGCATTTGCAAACCTATGGCAGAACAAACCGCAAGTTGCGGATGGATCCATAGGCGGCTATCTGCTGGCTTCCACACGCAACCTCTGCCTCAATGTCCTGCGGCAGAGAAAGCTGCGACAGGAGATGGAGAAGCAGTACAAACAGGAGCAAGAGGAAAGGGATGAACTTGAACATCAGCAACTCCTCGAAGAGTTGCAGAACGTGATAAACGACAACCTTACCGAGCAAGACCGTCGGGTGCTTTCACTACATTACGATGAGGAGATGACCTACAACGAGACAGCTCAGGCTTTAGGCATCAGCTGTTCGGCAGTCAACAAGCACGTCACACGCTCACTTTCCCGCATAAGAAGCATTTTCATGAAGCCAAACAGTAAAAGCATTGCACTATGACAAAAGAAGAATTGGACAAAAAGATAGGAATGCCCGATGTAGATGCAGAATGGGCAAAATTCCGTAAGGAAGTGATAATGCCATCACAGAAGGCAAACCACCACTTTGCCATTGGACAAGGATGGCGAAAGATTGCTGCAGTATTTCTTGCCATCATGTGCCTGAGTTGCATTGCGATAGCATCTGTAGTCCTTGTTCAGAAACACATGGAGGAGAAGGAGCCTGTGATAGACAAGAGTATAGACACTAAGCCACTCGTGGAATATCGTCAGGTAAGTAAACATCGCAGCGGATACATAGTGCATGTGTGTCCTGGCATCTATGTGCAAATGGCAGATGACAAGCAATACATTGAGGAGGAATACCAACTTTATTTCTTTCTTGATTTAGGGAATCTGACAATGACAGTCGATGGTGTACCTTTTGACAAGGAATCACTACCCGACCTCACGAACAAAGACCTGTTAGGCATCCGTCGGATTACCCATGGAGACAGCATAACAATCAACCTGATGACTAAAGATGTAGTAGTGCCACAAGGTGTCATCGGCAATCTGCCTCGCACGCAGACCATACTGCTGCCAGGTGGAGGCGAAGCATTCATATTAAACAGAAAAGGCGTTGCCGGCGACTGGGTACATGGCAGTATAGCGCCGTGGGAGAAAGACCAGTTCGATTATTGCATGGCAGATGAGTTGTCTCGAAGCAAGAAGGTACCCAACCACAAAGTGTATATCTATGCCAGCACAGAGACAGATCAGAGTGACATTGACCGTGCCTTGTCCATCCTTGCAGACCTTGGCATCAAGAATTATGAGGTCATCAAGGACCTACCTATCGTCCATTGGACAGACGCCCAGTTCCGCAAGTGGGCGCAGGAGCAGAAGAAAAAACACCCAGAATATGACTACAACTATCTCTTCGACGAACTTGCCACAACGCACAATGGCGATGACTTGCATGAGAAGTGGCACATTGTAAAGGAGGTCTATGGGGTGAAGAGCAAGAAATAGTATGCGAATATAACCTATTTTACCACGAACGGCACAATTTGTACTTTCGTGGTAAAATATCCAGAAAAAATACATTGCGAAAATACTATTATCATCCGTTATGTTTGTTCAATAAAAAAAATGCCGTACCTTTGCGATTGAGCAAAAAATAAAAGCATACTATGGGTGGATACGCCCTAGTCTGGGTTCGCCACAGCCTTTGAATCATTCGGTAATGGATGTGCAAGTACTCAGCCTCAAGTTTTGTTGGCGGTCTGCGGCAGCCCTGGTTCTGGATCATGAACAACCTGATAAATCTGCCAGGAGGGTTATAAGTAGGTTTGCAAAAAGGAAAACAATTATATATGAAAACAACAGATGAATATATATCTATAATCAAATCACATATATCCGATTTGACTTCCCGATTTAATATATCATCACTGTGTATCTTCGGCTCTGTCGCAAGGGGCGAGCAAACTGAGAACAGTGATATTGATATATATGTGAAGATGCCAGCAAAGATGTTCCTCGTCATCGCTGCAAAGCAATATCTGGAAGACCTACTGAATTGTAATGTTGATGTAGTGAGAGATCATCCTTCCATGAATACTCACCTTAAACAACAGATAGAAAATGATGGAATATTTGTCTTCTGAGAAGTGTAAACTTGTGGGTAGCATACTGTCACAGATTGACACTGGTATTTCCGAAATAAAAGAATGGAATAAAGATATTGCTTGTGCTAACGATTACCTCGTTTCAACAGAAGGTTCACGTAACCTGGCTGCAACGAGTATGTTGTTGTCTGCAATAGGTGAGGGCTTGAAGCGAATTGACAAACTGACAAATGGTGAACTTCTTCCTTTGCGTCCAGAAATCCCTTGGAAACAAGTAAAAGGAATGCGTGATCATATAGCTCATGGTTACTTCGATATAGACTCTGACCTAATATATGAAGTTGTAAAAGAGGAATTAGACGGACTCCAGATTGCAGTAAAAGCACTTAAAGAGATTGTCTCAGGAAAATAATTTTCATATTTACACTTGCGTTTTATTTTTTCCCAATCAATAAAACGCCTATTGCCAAGGCGTTCTCTCTGCAATCCGCATATATCATCACGAGAGATCAGGAAGAAACCATCACCGTTGGAACCATGACCATTCAGGTTATTCCTATATAGAAATGGTTGTTGATGGACTTTCCTACTTAATACTTCTATCTTTGTGTATATATCACGAACAAACAATAGCTTATACGGATTTTGCAGACAATTTGCAAAGTCCGTTTTTTGTGTCTATTGTAAATACGAACATTTTGCAAACTCGATTTCTTGGTGGTTTTGAGGAATTCTGTATTTTTGTTACAAAATATTGGCACAGGGGTATTGGATTTCGTCCTTTGTGTGTCTATTTTATTAACATTGTACGACGTCAAATATTTCAAATCCACTCGGCATACAGTCAAAAAGTTGCAACGTACTCTCCAAGTAAATTACTGGAAGGCAACAGCTGCTTCGAACGAGTTTAAGAACAAGCCGTTTGAACAGTTGGAGAAGAAATAATAAACACTTTTCTATCGTTTTATTTGGCAGTTACAAACAAAACGCATATCTTTGCCATCGAAATGCTATCAATTGATGGCATATAGACAAAAAAATAATAAGAATTATGGCACAGGTGGCAATGACAGTTAGATTGGATTCAAAAGTAAAGACACAGTTCGATGCACTCTGCGAGGACTTCGGTATGAGTGCGAACACTGCGTTCAACATCTTCGTGAAAGCAGTGATAAACACAGGTAGTATTCCTTTTGCGATTGAGAAAAGAGACCGCACGAGAGAGGAGGCAAAGCAAGCATTGGAAGATTTGCACAAGGCTGCTTTGGCACGCGAAGAACCCGAAATGACGTTGGAGGAGATTAATGAGGAAATCCGCCTATGTAGAGCAGAGCGTAAAGCAAGACAACAGGCTGCCTTATGATTTATGCAGTGATTGACACCAATGTTTGGGTGTCGGCTTTCTTACAAAAAATGAAGATGCGGCAACCTTCAAAACTTTCAAATACTTAGCAGAAGGTGATATCATTCCATTATATAATGATGATATTATGGCTGAATATACCGAGGTTCTTCATCGTCGGAAATTTAAGTTTTCGGAGGAAAGTATAAACAAACTTTTTACGTACATAAAGAAGTACGGCATAGACACCGAGCGCACGCCTTTCCCCGATTCGATGCCTGATGAAGA
>JAKSLL010000128.1 GCA_024401215.1 Bacteroidaceae bacterium | reverse complement strand
CAGCTACATATAACGCCGTTTATGTGTGGTCATCATCTACATATTACACCGTATATCTGCTTGCCGACCAGCCTTCGGTGGTCTATGATGGCGATTATGTTGTCATCTATTCGGGCGGTGAGGAGAAGAAAAGACTCTCGCTGTCTTCTGTCAGCAAGGTCGAGGTGACATACGGCGCAAGGTCGTCAGCATTGAAGCTGAACTCCAAGGGATATGGCACATTCTCATATCCTAATGACGTGAAAATCTACACATCGGGTGTGGATGCCTACACAGCAAAGGTTAATGGCAGCGATATTGTCCTCACAAAGATTGACAACAAGCTTGTGCCAGCAGGCACGGGCGTGATACTCGTAGGTACAGCGTCAAAGACTTTCTATGTGACAGATCAGAAGGCTACTGGCACACTCGGCGACAACGACCTTTACCCAACGACGCTTGCCGGCGGAGCTATGGCAAGCATTCCGACAGACAAGGTGGTATATGCTATGAACGGTAATGAGTTCCTCCAGTATGTCAATGCCGACTTCGCCCTCAACAAGGCATTTTTCGCTTTTGATAGCGCGGTGGTGTCGGAGGCTAAGCTCCGCCTTCCAGTGGTGGAAATCCTCGACGACGGTGATGAGGACGACGATGACGAGACAGCCATCCAGACTGTTGTGGCAGAGAAGAGCGTGAATGATGGCGCATTTTATGACCTGTCAGGCCGCAGAGTGACAAACCCTGTGCATGGCATTTATATCAGGAATGGCAAAAAAGTGATTGTTAAATAGATAACAGGCGCGGTGTCTTGACACCAGCAAAGCAAGAGAAACAAAATGATGAAAAAATATGTTACACCAGAATCTTCTGTGATGCTCATTGGAGTGTGCAGATGCCTGAATGCAAGTCAGGATCTCAGGTTCGGCTCAGGAACCACAATCACCATGGATGCCAAGGCTCGTGATTACGATGACGGACCAACAAACTACAAGGTAGGAGGCGGTGCAGCAGATGATGAGCTTGACGCTCTCTGGTAATCTCCATTGATGGACAAAACTCATAAATATGAATATGAAACGAATTATAATGACACTTATGATGCTGATGTGCCTGCTCAACATCAGCGCGCAGGTGGTAGCAGTATATAGCTCAGACGTAAACGGCAAGCCAACAGGCGCTTGTCTGTTCACAACAAGAGATAATGTCAAGGTTGTGGTCTCAAAGACCGCAGATGCACAGAGCAGCAAGTTCTTCAACATCTACAAGGTCGATGCCGACGGCAATGCTGTGGGCGCTCCGCTGTACTCCACAAACGAGAGGGTGCAGGCTATCTATGCACAGAAAGATATTGAGATCAATGCAGCCGACTATGTAGATCTCGGTCTCAGCGTGAATTGGGCTACAAAGAATATCGGTGCCAACGAACCAACAGATGTGGGTTCATACTTCATGTGGGGTATGGTGAAGGAGATGGAATCATGCAGCTGGCAAACATACGAGTTGGGTAACAACCAGAATGACATCATCAAATATTGCGAGGAGGATGAAAATACAGCTCTGAAAATGGCTGATGACGCAGCATACAAGCTCGTGGGTTCCAGCTGGCGCATCCCAACAACAGCTCAGATTAACGAACTCATCACAGGTTGTAACTGGACATGGACAACCATGGGAGGCACAAGCGGCTATAAGGTGTCATCAAAGACAGATGCCACAAAATATATCTTCTTGCCAGTCACAGGCGGTAAGGCAGGTACAACGGTTGGTGAGGCAGAAAAGGGGTACTACTGGACGAAGAATCTTGTGATGGATGATTTGTATTATAACGCCTATGCTTTGAGTTTCACATCTTCTGGCAAGGAGGTTGTTGAGAAGATGCGTAACCTCGGTTTCTGTATCCGTCCTGTCAGAGCGAAATAAGTGAATTTTCATGTTATGGAGTTAAAGTAATATTGATATTTCTAAAAAGCGGAAGTGCCAACAATAGCGCTTCCGCTTTTTTTTTGTCGTATAAGTTTCTTTGCTGCAATATGACTATAAAGTATATAGTTTCCATACAAAAGCATATTTCATTCATTACACTTGATTGTTTAATTGGAAAAATGTATCTTTGCATAAAAATGAAAATCATGGCATCATACAAACGAACATCTTCTCTTTTTGACTTCTGTACCTGCAAGGCAGCGCAAGGAGTGCTTGGAGTGTATGACCAGCATAGCTTGAACGAAGATGGAACAGTGATGGCTATGCTTGACCAGGCTGCTGTTATATCACATTTTTTACAGTTAGATAAAAGCTCTTTTTCGTCTTTTTTTAAAAATAAAGGGGAAGGGCTTATTTGTGCGTGGAAATCTTTTTTGGATGGCGACAAAGAAACAGATGCTAATTCTGTTTCAGAATCCAGTCCTTTATATTTTAGCAGCTTCTTTTCTGATGTTGTAAAAGCACCTTTTCGTTCGATAGATAAGCCAAAGTTCTCTTTTATAGATTTGTTTGCAGGAATTGGTGGCTTCCGAATGGCAATGCAAAACCTTGGGGGAGAGTGTGTGTTTTCTTCTGAGTGGGATGAGCAAGCACGAAAGACCTACTATTCCAATTATGGTGACGTTCCGTTTGGCGATATTACCAAGGAGAGCACAAAGCAAATGATAATTAAACTATTTAAGATATGAAGTGGACACGCGAGCATGAAATAGTAACTTTGGATCTTTATTGTAACATTCCTTTTCAAAAGGCAAACAATTCCAATAAAGATATTCAAAGGCTTGCAGAAGTTCTAAAAAGAAGCGTTAATTCTGTCAAGATGAAAATAGGTAATTTTGGTTCTTTTGACCCAGAGTTGAAGCGCTTGGGAATCGGAGGGCTTGGAGGCACAAGCCGTCTAGATGAAGATGTGTGGAATGAATACTATGGTCACTGGGATAAACTTGCCTTCGACGCAAAACAAATACTTGCCCATCTGAATAATAATACAATTGAGGAGGAAGCAGACATAGATTTGCGTTCATTACCACAAGGCAGGGAAAAGGAACGCATTGTTAAACAACGTATAAATCAAACATTTTTCCGTAATGCAGTCCTGTCCTCTTATTCGAACAGGTGTTGTATAACAGGTATTGCCGAACCTCATTTGTTAGAAGCTGCTCATATCATGTCTTGGGCGGATGATGAACAAAATCGTACCAATCCAAGCAATGGTCTATGTATGAATGCTTTAATGCATCGTGCTTACGATAATATGCTAATGTCAGTATCACCTGATTTTATAATCTGTTTTTCCGAGAAACTTTTGGATGAGGAATCAGTTAACGAACGTCAAATAGAGTTCTTTAGTGCGGTAAATGGGCATCAAATTATAAAACCAAACCGATTTTTGCCAGACCGTAATTTTTTAGCGCAACATTATGAAAAGTTTATCAAAAACTAACAGCTGTTATAAAAACAAGCTTAGACATGGAGTATATGAATTTCATGATGCCGATATTGATTTCGACAATGATCTTCCTTATTATATTAAGTCTAATTGTAATTTTAAGTATGCATTGTTCAATGCCAATAAAGACGGCACAAACTTCCTGTTCAAAGTAAAGGGCGAATTGTCCGCAACAGAGATAGAAGCGTTCAATGGAATAAAGCTGTTCAAGGATAAGTTCGCTTATCTCAAGGAACATGGATGCACTTTGGAATTTAATGATGTAGTTAATCCTACATTCAACTGCAATCTTACCTTAATAGATTCTGACTTGAAGAGAATACTTGCAGAGTGTCTGCTTGTGTATTATTCTCATCAGGCAAATGCTATGGTAGATGTGGGGGAAATTGTCAGCAAGACCAACCCGTGCAGATATCCAGAAGTTTACAGCATAGACTTTTATGCCTACAAACTGAAGCAATTCTTGATTATTACAGCTTTGGGCATGACTGCAAATACCCCTTGGGACGGACAATATCAGGCAAATGGCGGCTACATTGTTGTGAAAGAGGATGGCGATGTGGTGTGCTTCCATTTCATTGACCGCAACCAGCTGGAAGACTATCTCTATCATAACACAGCATTCGATACACCTTCCACAAGCAGACATGCTTTTGGCTATATCTATGAGGATGGTGGTGAACTATGGATGAAACTGAACATGCAGATCAGATTTATACATGATAACTAACAGAAACAATATACTTTACACTATATTGTGTAGTTATTATTATAAACAAAAAACCCAGCCTATTTAAGCATTGTAAAGAGGCTCTGCTGGAACTCACTGTACAAAGGTAGATGTTTTTAAATTGGCAAAGAAAATCATTTGAAAATTCTGTTTTGTGATTATTTTTTCGTTTTTCTTTAGCTGTTAGAGTGAAATTTGTAACTATTCAGTGAATGCTTTTTTCAAACAAAGATTGGCTTACTGATATAATTTACCCCAGCTTAGAAAGAACAACTAAGCTGGGGTAAATTGTGTAATTTGGAAAAGCTGCTCACGCGTAATGTCACGTGTAAACTCTTCTATGTTGTTAATCGCTTCAATCATGTGAAGCAGTCGCTCCTTGTCCCTAACAGGCTCTCTCATACACTAAAATCTTATCACGATTAGCACTTTCTTCAGCAAAAGGCATTAAGGAGCCATCAACCACAAGATCTACATTCTTTTTAAGCAGATCTTCCAGATCGCATTTCATTCCAGAAAATCTGATAAGCCCCACCTTTGCTTCTTTATCTAAAGACACAAGTATGTCAACATCGCTATCCTCTCTTTGCTCACCTCTTGAGTAAGAGCCGAACAGCCATGCCTTTGTTACTGGTTGTGTAGCAAAGTACTGTTTTATAAGTTGTATGATGCTTTGAGTACTCATAATCAATAGTGCAATTAAAAAGTGGCGTTTATGGCAAAGCGCACATACCGTTTTCTTATTGCAAAAATATGCCATTTATTTGAATCAACCAAATTATCTAAGCACAAAACACATCTGCATCCCTTATTCCTTCATGTAGAATATCGGTTCGTCAGTTCCTGGATCCTCGGGATAGAAATGTGTGGCGTTGTCGTTCATCTTTATGTGCTGTGTTGTGAGCATCTGATAGATTTCGGCGCCAGCCCAGATGGCAGGTCCGTAGCCGTGGGCTGCATAGTTGTTGACAGGGCGGTAGGCGTAGAAAGCGGGGTCGAAGGCGAGTCCTGTGCCCACACATGTGCCTTCCACCTGTCCCTGTGCATTGATGTGCGCATTCACGTAATTCCATGCCAGCAGAGCCTGCGAACCGTAGGTCTCGGCATCTATCCACCCCTTGTTGATGGCATGTGCTATGCAGTAGCAGTAGATGGCTGTGCATGATGTCTCGAGGTAGGTGTCGTTGCGGTCGAGCAGCTGATGCCATGCTCCGTCGTGATGCTGAAGAGGGAGGATGCCGTCAAGGTGCTGCTTGAAATACAGCATGATATCCTTGTCCTCCTTCACGTCGAGCAGTTCGCAGGCGGTGAGCAGAGCCCATCCGTTGGCGCGTCCCCAGAAGAAAGATGGGTGGTGCTCGCCAGGCACCCATCCGTGGCGGTAGAGTCCCTTCTCAGGCACCCACATCTTGTCGTGGAAGAGGTTGAACTGCCTTGCCGCCTCGTCCCAGTTGTCATGAAGGGCGAGGGCAGGTATGCCCATGAACATATCGTCGAGCCACACCGTGTTCTTCACCGGACGCAGTCGTGCGAACTGTCCGTCAGTGTAGCGATGCTCCTTGTTGGCGATGAAATCGTAGTAGCGGTCTATCTGGTCGTCCCAGAGCTTAGTGTCTTTCTTTGCAATGAAATTTCCCTTTTTGGCTTTCAGCATGGCAGAGCAGATGGCGCCGCAGTCGTCGAGGGCGTCGGGCGAGACGACCTGTTCCATCAGAGGGTCAATCTTCTCGCCCTTCTCTTTCCACTTCAGGAATTTAGGAGCCTGCTGGCAGAGGAAAGACATGCGGTTGAGAGCGTAGCTGACATAGCTGAAATCGCCTGTCACCTCACCGGCACGGAGCATCGCCGAATATGTCACGCCCCACTCGTAGGAGGTGAGTCGGAAGGTGCCACGCTTCAGCTGCTTGCCTGTCTCGTCGAGTTCGGTGAAGGTCGTGGCATCGAGATAGTCGCGCACACGGTCGATAGTGGCTTTCACCTCCTCCGCCTTAGGTGCGCCGTAGGGGATGGTGTATGCAGGTTTCATGAGGTGCAGAGGAGCTGTCGCGTCGTTCTGCACAGTCTGTGCGTTGCAGAGTGCTGGCAGCATAGCCAGTGAGAGTAGTATTGCTTTGTTCATTGCTTTGTTGTTGGTGTGTCGTTTATTGTCTCTTTGAGGAATATGGCGTCGAGCGTCCATGTGGCGCAGTCGTTGGTCCATATCTGCCTCCTGTATTTGAGCGGTATGTGGTTGAGCAGGTCGTTCCATGCCTCCTGTCTCTTCTCCTCGTCGCCCAGTCGCCAGCCAGCATAAGCCGAGAGGCGAGGGATGAGGAACTTATTCTTGCTGATGTCGAGAGCCTTCTGCTTATATTCCTTAGCGTGAGAGAGCCATTGCTTATAGAACAGAGGACGTGGGAAGGACATCTCCATCTCGTTCATCAGTTCGAAGCCTCCCATGATTGCCATGAGGTGGTTGGTGTTCTGCACCGTGGAGTCGCATTCGTTGGTTATGATGCCTGTGGCAGGGTCATATCCAAGAGCCTTTGGTCCCTCGAAGAATCCATGCGGGAATCCTTCGATGGACTTCATTCCGTTCAGTATAAGCTCTTCATAGTCTCGTGTGGCAAGTGTTTCACCTGTATCGCTAACCATCGCGTTAGCCACTCCCTCCCTCACAGGGAGGGCAGGGGTGGGTCCCCTACGCTCGTGTTCTGTGAACCAGTTGCTTGCGTATCCAAACCAGTCAGGACCGAGGCGCAGTCGGGCAGGTGCTGTGCATGGGTACTCCTCACGAGGCTGAGCCAGTCGCATAGGGTCGAGCGTGTATAATAAAGTGTCGCTGTCCACCACCTCGTGCATGATGTCGCCTATGCGCTCATCGCCACCCGAGAGATAGTAGTAGAAGCGGTTCCACCATGCCTCGCTGATGCGTGACTCCTTGGCTCCGCAGCCCCAGTGAGTCACGTTGTGACGGCTGCCCAATCCAGCGTGAGGACCAATGTGGTAAGTATCTACTTCGCTGCAATGGCGAGTCATAGCCTCTGCCATTCGCCACACCTTAGCATTGCCTGTGCGCAGGAACTGATACCACAGCATGGCAGGTGTGCCCAGTTCGGTGTTGTCCCAAGCGAATCCGCCCACATCGTATCGCCATTCATCACGGAAGGAGTCGTAGGCATGCATCACATCACCGTAGTTGAAGAACCCGTACCAGCCGTTGCGCTCAATCTCATCAGCGTAGAACGACATGATGGTGTCGAGCGTGCTCTCTATGAGTGAGTCGCGCTCATTCTCAACTGTTGGCAGCGACCAAATGCCGAAGGCTCGCTTGCGGTGCAGGTATTCGGGAGTGCAGCAGAATTGCAGTTCGTTCATCTCGCCATCTTTGTAGTTCTTTCCTCTCCCGATGAATATAGTGCTTGTCCTGCCAATGCCCCAGGCTGTGGAGAGTCCTGGCTGCACATCTTCGTATGCTGCTTCGAGGGTATGGGCAATGGTGTCGTAGTGTTCAAAGCTGTATGGTTCGGCTTCAGGCGAATAGAGACTGATGGTGACGATGGCTGTGTCGCTGCGTGCATTGTCAACTTGCAGCGTTGAAGGGTGGCTCTCCCAGAAATCCTTCAG
>JAKSLL010000127.1 GCA_024401215.1 Bacteroidaceae bacterium | reverse complement strand
ACAGTTTTTTGATGTCTGAATACAAGTGACATTCCTCTTTCGTAGGCTTTTGTAAGCCAATCGTTAATTCTATCACTTCTTTTCGAATTGTCATTTGTTTTTATTGTTGTATTCTTCCTGAACAAAGCAAAGTAATATACAGGTACTACCAATGAGGCAACAAGCAGTGATGCGAAAAGTGCAATTGTCACGCCCATTGCCTGGTCATAGAACAATGAACCAGCCGTTCCGCTCAGGAATATGAGCGGAATGAATACAGAGCATGTAGTAAGAACTGATGACAGCATTGGCATGAACACTTCCCTTGTGCTGCTGACTATTATCTGTGACAGATGCGCTGATGCCTCTGTGCCTTTTGCATGGCAATCTGCGATTGTCTGCTTTTGTCTGATGTTATCAATAACTATAATGGCGTTATCAACTATCATTCCCACTCCGAGGATAAGTCCTGAAAGTGAAATTATATTCATTGAGATGCCGATTAGGTAGAAACACAGAAGTGTCAATATGAGTGAAATCGGAATGGATATTGTCACGAGCAGAGGCAGTCTCCATCCGCCCAAGAAGACGAACAGGACAAAGCATGCCATGACCGCACCGAGCACAAGATTCCATTCGAGATTCTGCATGCTGTATGTGAGCAGTCTGGTCTGGTCACGTGTCACCTCGAATGCAAGATCAGGATAGTCTGCCTTCATGTCTTCTAACAGAGAGGAGATATTTTGCTGAAGGTCTGACATCTGGGCATCATTCTGCTTGATTACAGCAAGAGTGATGGCATCCTTGCCGCTGCTTCGCACGTTTCCATTTCGAGGGGAGGGGTGTTCTTTCACTTCGGCAATGTCTTTCAGCTGGAGGAGTCTTCCTTCATGGCGAATGTATATGTCTTCTATATCTTCAACAGATAGAATCTGCGAATCAAAGTGAATTGTGTATCGGTATATTCCGTCGCGCACACTGAGTGCTTCAAGAATGATGTTGTTGTCGCTTATTGCTCGTTCTATGTCGCTGTTTGTCATTCCGAGAGCGGACATCATGGAGGCATTTGGTATTACGGATATTTGTGTGCCGACCATTCCGCTCAAATCCACCATCGCTACTTCTGGGAGTTGTTCAATTCGCTTGCTTATGACATTCTTTGCCAGACGGCTAAGCTCATGCATAGGTACATGTGCCCCATCAGAAGGAGAGTCTTTTTCGCCTTGCTTCTTTGAGGAAGTAACTTGATGGACCGATGATATATCTATGTAGAATGCAGGTATGTCGAGTGCTCCCATCTTCATTACCTTTGGGCGTTCCATCTCCTTTGGCATGGAGTTCATGGCACGGTCTATCTTCTCGTTCACCTCGATGAAGATTAGAGACATGTCACTGCCAGGCTCAAAAGACAGGGTGATTGTGCCTCCGTCCATACTGGATAGGGACTCAATGTCTTTCAAGCCTGCGACCTGTGAGAGCTGCTGGCGCATGGGTGTGACCATGCGCTGTTCTATCTCCCTCGCAGAGGAGCCTGGCGATGACATCTGCACTGTTATGCGAGGAATGTCAATGTCAGGCATGAGGGAGACAGGAATCCTGCCAAGGGAGAGGATGCCGAGGGTCACAATGGCAATGAGTGCCATTGTGACTGCTATAGGACGGTGGAGAATGTTTCGGATCATTGTTCCATTCTAATTTTTAATGCTGAAAATCTCGGACATATATTTTGTCTTTACACTATTATTTGTTAAAGGATTCCCATTTGCTAATATTTCATTTTTGCCATTTAACAGAAAAGTGTTTTCTGTCGACATGATAACACTCGGGTTTATGTCCCTCATTATGTAATTAGCATCCACGAATATAGGTGATTTCAATTCCATAGACCTTAGATAGTATTTGATCTTTTTAACTTGTTCCTTCTTTGAACATATGATAATAATTGTTGGTAGATGGAATCTTTTTATGTTTTGTTCAAAAGAATCAAGAGTTTTTATTGAACAATCCGGACATGACGTTGCATCTATATAATGAACTATCTTTAGTTTGCTATTTTGAAGATCAGCATTATTACTCACTAAACACATGTTGTTAAAAGGTGTTTTCAAAACTGAAGGTTCTTTTTCTTTTAAATACATAGCTTTATAATTGAATAAAGACAAAATCACTACAGTTAGAAGGAATATTGCAGCTGCTATTTGTACAAAAATTCTTCTCATCGGTACTTGATTATTGTAAAACTTCCATTTTCAAGATTCTTATCATCATGATTTACCTTTATTAATAAGGTGTCAATAGGAAAGTCTTCTAATGAAACGAAAGAAGTGGAAAAGCAATCATTACCAATTTGGGATTTAGGAAAAGGGAATTTTCCATACCAATATCCGTCTTGGGTTAAACTTTTGGTTTCCAAATCAATAGTACAGGCTCTAAAAATTCCACCTAAACTATAGGTAATCAATAAAGAACCTCCAGTTTCAATCATTGAGTATATAAATGGTGGGGACATAGATAAGCGTTCATCAAAATCTAATATTTTTCTTTGTGCTATTCGGTCCTCTATATTAATCTGATTTGGATATGTTAAGGAAAAAAAAGGAAGCAATTCGTTTTTTTTGACTTCATATATAGTATTTCCACCTTCTGCACAATAATACATCTCATTTTTTGTTTTAAAGAAAACTGGTACTCCTACCTTAGGACAAGCAGGAAGACAACCCTCTTGTATTAATTCTTCCCAATTACTATTGTTATAAATACTAACGGATCTATTTTCCCCAAAATATACGTATAATTTATTTCTCCATATAGCTATACGAGAGGCACCTGTAGGAACATCAATTTTTCTTTTAAATTTCAGTTCGTTATTTAATACAAAGATTTTTTGAGGATAGCAAAGGACGTAAACAGAATCTGAGTCAACATCAAAATCAAGAATTTTTATATACTCATCAGATGCATTTCCCTTATTTATGTATCCCGCTTTTGATTTTCCAAACTCGTCAAAAGATACAAGTTTCTCATATTTGTCGTCAAGCAGATAATATTTTCCATTGTCATAGTGAGCACATGAAGCTCCCCCCAATACCATACAAGAATCCTCATCTAATGTAACAACATCAGATTGCGAAAAATAGTTATTTATATGCATTGGAGTGTCAGAAGAACCAATATTTCCCTCAACTGGTACCGTGGAATAGCATGAACTCAAAAGAGGTATTGAAAAAATGACTTTTATAAAAGATTTAACTCTCATATTTTATTTTTTAAAATTATAGCAATGAAGAATTCTCTTGCCTATTGCTTGTTTTAACTTGGGAAATTTTGTGTGAGTTAACAAATTGTCATGATAAATGTCTGCTATAATGACAATATCAATCCATTTTGCATTTGCAAGATGAAAAGGAATATACTCAGATAACAAAATGTTAACCCACACGTAGTTCTATAGAATGTGTTAATTCTTACGGCCAAGAAGTTCCAATACTATTTCACCGCATGTTTTCTGCACGCCTTTCTCGCATGGTCCCTCACCATCTGTTGAAATATTGTTAAAATATTGTGTCAATAGTGTGAGGTCAGCAGTGGCGCCAACCTTTGCTTTTCCTTTGATGAATTTTGCAAGAATAGTAGCTTCAGCCTCGGTTGTGGCAGTTGCAGAACAGCTGAAATGATGAAGGTAATATTTATTATTGTCTCCCTCAGGAGAATCATCTGCCAATGCTTCTACATCATTTATAGTCAATAACCCGAGGCCATCTACTTGTGTTTGATAGGCCTTTATGCCACCATATCCTGATACGATGGCAAGCGCTGCAATGCTCAGCGTTGTTAGAAAAGTTTTCTTTTTCATTGTTTTTGATGAATTTAATTTATAAATAATTTGGGCTTTCGCCCTTTATTCTTCTTTTACTATACTAACTTCAGTATCATCTGCAAGATTCAGATTACCCGATGTTATTACTATATCACCTTCATGAATCTCAGTTTCTTTCTTTGCACAGCCAGTGATGGCGAAGCTTGTCAAATTACTGTATGCTACATCCACATACGTCCAAACTGCACGACTAGTTTTGGGGTCATACATAAATACAACATGGTATCCGTCTCGCTCTACAACAGCTTCTTTTGGAACAATCAGCATGTCAGGAACTGAGTTTTCTACTATGACTTTTACGTTCATGCCATCAATGAGTTTGCCATCATTGTTCTTTACCCGAGCCTTAACCTTGATGAGTCCCTTGTCATCAACTGTAGGATTTACTTCTGCCACAGTGCCATCAAGAACATCTTCCTCTGATATGAAAGGTGATACTTTTACCGCTGTTCCCCTACGCACAGAGGATAGTTCTGCCTCAAGTATTCTGAACTCAACATCAAAATAGGAATCATCTATTAGAGTGCAGAACTTATCCCCTCGTTGGTGAGGGCGCGCAACAAGATCTGAAATCCTACCACTGAATGGTGCGATTAGCTTGCAATCACTTAATTGTGTGCGTGCGGACTGGATTGAGAATTTTGCAGAGTAATAACCGGATGTGACTTCTGCCCTCTTTAATACATCGGCAGGCACTATTTTAGCCAACTCTTCTTCTGATGTTGCTGCTCCTACATCATACCCCAAGCCTATCAGCTTATCTTGAAGCTCAACCCTTGCTCTTTCAAGGTCATGGCGTGCCTTGTCAAGTTCGACAGACCTATCACGAGTGTCGGCAACTGCAAGTAGTGAGCCTGCATTTACATGCTGTCCATTTTGCACATTCACACTCTGTAGTATCTCGCCACTTCTGGGACACATCAGTTCTGCCTTACGAATCGCAGACAGACGACCATTACAAAGTATCTGCTTCTGAAATGTTTGCAAGGATAGTGTCATGGTATCAACCTCAGCAATGGCTTGCTCTTGTTCTGCTACAAGATTACCTTCATCATTCTCAGACTTGCTATTTTTGCATGAGGTTAAAGTAACAACCATTATCGCTGCAATCATAAGTTTCGTATTCATAGTTGTAATCTTTATGTTTACGTATATTGTTATTTCATTTTACCAGTGAATCAAAATCAACCGTAATCTCAGTTCCTGTAACCCAGTCATACAATGTTGATTTCAGCAAGGTGTAATAATCGTTCCAGAATGTTCGGAGCTGGTTGATGTACTGAGACCTTGCAGATTCCATTTCCTGCTGTGCAGTATTCAGATCGGTAACTGACACTGCACCAGTTTCAAACCTCTTGTATGTAATGCCATATCTTTCCTCTGCAATCTCCTGAGCTCTCATGGCATCACGGCAAAGCGTAGGCTGGGAGTTGAACTGCATAACCTTTCTTCTTAGCTCCTCTACATAGTCCATGTGCGATTGTTCCAGTTTTGTTCTGACAACGTCAAGTTGCGCTTGTGCCATTTTCACCCTGCCTCGGCTCACTCCCCAGTCAAAGATAGGCAAGGAGAGTGTTAATCCAACAATCTCATTGTCTCGAAGGTTGTTGTAAGCTGCACGGAAACTGTTCCCTGTCTGTGTGAATCCTATCTGTCCGCTGAGGGTCATCTGTATTCCTCTGTTTGCCTTTGCCTGGGCAAGCGTCTTCTCTGCTTCAAGCATTTGAAGCTTCTGCTCCTGTGAATGAGACGAGTTCGATATAGCCTTCTGTAGAACAAGGTCAGAGTTTACGATTATGTCAGGCACTGCCATTGCTGGAACAAGTTCTGCATCAGAATAGTCCGTTACTCTCAGATAGGAGAATAAATCGTACATGGCATCATCGAGTGTAAGCTTATTTTTACTCACAGACACTTTTGCATTAAGCAGTGAAAGCTCCATTTGCAAGACCTCGCTTTTTGTAGTTGTGCCAAGGGCAAGGCGACGCTGTGCCATTTCGTATAGTGCTTCACGATCTGACTGAGTGGAAATACTTTGTTTATAGTCTGATTTGGCAGACAATACACTAAAGAACAATGATGTTGTCCTTATCGCAATATCCTGCATGGATGTTATATAGTTCTTCTGAGCAATTTCGTATTCTATAGGTGCAGTCTTCTTTTCCCATTTAAGCGAATTGAATGACCGCAGCGGCTGAGTATAGCTGATTCTCATTGGCTGCGAGTTGTATGTCTTCTCCTTGTAAGTGAACTGATCAAGTCTATACAGATATGACTGAAGAGAAACAGTACCTCCTGTTGCTGCTAGCTTCTGATCCACTGACAGGGTGAGATTATTTGACAGAGAATTGTTACCAACGTATGAGACTTTGCCATCCTCATAGTTTCGCGCCTCTACTATTGAGTGGTCAAAGTTCATGAGTCCGCCACTGAGGTTGACGGATGGAAGCAATTCTGCCTTGAATGACCTATAAGTCCAATAGCTTGCAAGGAAAGAATATCTTGCAAGGGTGGCATCGTAGGAGTTCTGTTGGGCAATGCGAATTGCATTAGTTAATGACAGTTCTTGTGCATAGACATAACCTATAGATGTCACAAAGGATATTATTGCAATCAAATACTTCATAATCATAAAAGTGATTTCGCGTTTTGTTTCATCTCATCCGTTGCTGGAGATTTAATTTTTGGTTTTAATTCCATTATCTGCTTTGCTACATTTTTCGCTTTGCATGTATCATTATTGTCTCTGTACATCAACATTAGCTTATATAGAGGGTACAATCTGTTGGGCATTATCGCAAATGCTTTCTTGTATGCGCTTTCGGCATCATCATAGAATCCTTCATCACCGTAGTTGTTTCCCATGATTACGTAGAACATCGGATCTGCACTAACCTGTATGCCAAATCTCAATATGGCATTGCTGTCACGGTAACGCTTGTTTTCGCGCAGAGTCTTTGCAAAGTCAAAGAGAAATTGAGGATTATCCAATTCGTAAGGAAGCAACTCATAGTAGTCATTTATGAATGCAGCATTGTGCATACCAGTGAATAGGTTACAATCTTTATCAGTGTCAATATGTTGTCTTATTTCCTTAGCGAGACAAAAACTCATTGCGGCAGTGACAAGTATTGACATGGAAACAAATGCCTTTCTTTTACAGATGACAAAGTCTTTAGTGGCAATTCTTGTTATGCTTCTACGTATATGTGAATAATGAGTATTATCTTCATTGTCCAAACGCTTACGACTGCAAGACTCACTCCACGCAATTATCACAACTGCTATTATACAATAGGGCAGAAGTTCAAATGGATATGAGAACATAGAGAATATAAGAAGTGAGAGAATCCCCATGAAAAGTGGTTTGCTCTGTATGTACAATCTCATCATTGCAAATAGCACGGACAGTATACATAATACAGTTCCTATCAGTCCCTGTTCTACGAGTACCTTTAACAATGCATTGTATGCGTAATCAGTAACTCCTGCCGACTGGAACACCCTTAAATTCGGTGTTGAGTTCCACAATTCTGCTATACCCTCTGCACAAGTATGTCTGAAGCCACCGATGCCAACACCAATCCAAGGCTCATGCATCCACGACGAGAGTAAAGACATCCATATCATGGTTCTGCCATCAGCAGACCCTTGCTTGATAAAGTACAATGATATGGCTGCTATGCATAATAAACCCCATACTGCATATTTATACTTCTTGTACTTGCCTCTATATATAAATAAGGTGCAAAAGGCAAGTCCAACAAATGCCGCTCTGCTCCATGTTGATGGCAGAACAACAAGCATAAGTGCTGTTGAGATTACTATAAAGTGTCTGATATACATTACGTCAATAAAGGAAATAGACTTATCAAGAACCTTATCATACTTACTCTGGTACTTCTGCCCAATATGCATGCGAACCTTTCCAAAGATTGATTTTATGTGTCGTTTAATGGTGGGTAAGAAATCAAGGTTGATTCTTTCCCTGACTGCGCATACACCAACAACAGAACCAAGCATAAGGTATGCAGAAAAAGGACCTGGATTCTGAAAATTGCCTGTTAGCATATATAGATGATGGCGGCTTGTACCATTTATCATTTGGATGATTCCGT
>JAKSLL010000126.1 GCA_024401215.1 Bacteroidaceae bacterium | reverse complement strand
CTAATCCCGTACCAGAGAACAAGGAACTTCTCATCATCCCAGGAGCCAGCCATTGTGACCTCTACGATGGTGGTAAGGACAAGGTGATTCCTTGGGAGAAGTTGGAATCGTTCTTCGCTAAAAATTTATAAGCATCATTCATAATGCGAAGGCTATTCACGTACATAATGCTTCTAACTGCATTGTTCACTCACGCTCAATGTATGCAGGTGCATCACAGCGCTGGCACTATCAGCGTCATGTAGTAGCCATCCCCGGTTCAAGCAATCCTGACCACATCAATGAGAACATCAGCATTTTCGACTTCTCGCTTACCAATTAGGAGATGGCAGAGGTAGCCACCCTCGACCGCAACGAGAAACATGATTGGTATTAATTCAGCAACTAAGTAATGGAAAACGATAATCAAATGAGTCGTCGCGAGGCTCTCAAAAGAATTGGGGCTGTCGCCATTGATGTAGCATTAACCAGTCGATCGCATACCATAGATAATTAAATTTTAGACAATCAAAAATGAAAGTATTACTTATCAACGGAAGCCCACGTCAAAAGGGCAATACAAACATAGCCTTGAGCGAGATAGCGCAACAGTTAAAAAAGCAGGGTGTAGAGAGCGAAATAATGTGGATAGGCAACAAGGCTGTCCGCGGTTGCATCGCTTGCAATAAATGCAGAGAAAATGGCGATTGTCGTTGCGTCTTTGGTGATCAGGACATTACCAATGAGGTAATAGCAAAGATGGATGAATGCGATGCTGTTATCATTGGTTCTCCTGTTTATTACGGACAGCCATCAGGTCAACTCCTTTGTCTGCAACAGAGAATGCTTTATGCAGGTGGTGCAAATTTTCAGGGTAAACCAGCTGCAGCTGTCACTATTTGTCGCAGAGGTGGAGCTACTGCAGCATTCCAAACACTTCAGATGCCATTCCAGATGTGCAACATGCCTCTTATCGGTTCGCAGTACTGGAATATAGCATATGGTCGCGAAGAAGGTCAAGCATCTCAGGACATAGAAGGTATGCAGACAATGCGCACGCTTGCCAACAACATGGCGTGGACACTCAAGAAGATGCATGGCTTTGAGACAACTGATGCACCGGAACTTGAGTCATGGACACCTATGCACTTTATTAGATAGATTTGAAATAACTATGAAGCTAATAAAATTTGTCGGCATACTATTCGCTTTGCTATTCTCTATTGCGTGCCAGGCAAAAACGAAAACACAAATCGACAGCACCATGATAGTGAGAATCAGTGAAATAGAGGTTTTCCCTGAATATCTTCAGGAGTATTTGGAATTCGCTCACAATGTTGGAGCGACGTCGGTAAAGGAAGAGCCGGGTGTGATTTGCATCTACCCTATGCAGCAGCTTCGCAACGACTGTCAGATACGTATTCTGGAAATCTACGCGTCGCAGGAAGCTTATCAGAATCACATCAAGACAGCTCATTTCCAAACGTATAAGCAAAGCACTCTCCACATGGTGAAGAGTCTTGACCTCGTAGATATGAAACAAATGGCACCCGAGTGTCTGCCGCTTATATTCAACAAAGCAAAATAAAAAATTATGAGCAAGATTACAGTCATCACAGCCAGTCCACGTAAGGACGGCAACTCAAACTATATGGCAAAATGGTTCGCGGAAGAAGCTGAAAGACTAGGAGCAGATGTGAAGATATTCGATGCTGTCAAATTGCAACTTGACGGTTGTCACGCCTGCAACACCTGTTACAAGACAGGGCACGCCTGCACATTCGAACATGGCTTCGACCCTATTGCAGAGTCCGTACTTGCTAGCGACACCATCGTTTTCGTCGTTCCTGTCTATTACTTTGCCATGCCGGGACAGGTCAAGAATGTTCTTGACCATTTCTATTCTTTCATTGTCAGCGGTAAGGAACTTGGAAAAAAGACAATCCTTGCACTATGTACGTCAGGACAAGGAGTAGAGACAGATGTTTTCGAAGGTGTAAGGGTTATCCTAAAAAAGACAGCAGAATACAATAGTTGGGCATACGAGGAGCTGTCATACGGCAATATGAACGAACCTGGTGCTATTACAAGAACCGATGCAGAACAGAAAGTAAAAGTTCTCGCACAAAGATTCGCATAATTGGACTTTATGAATGAAAAAAACAAATGCAATGAATAGACTAATAACATTATTATTTACTGTTTTTATTATGGCGACATCGGTATTTTCTCAAACTCTGTCAGTACGTCAAAAAAATTTGGCAACTATTGCGGCATTAGAGGCGCAGGGCGACCTAGTACGACTTGAACCTGCAATACGCGAGGCGCTTGACAAAGGAGTGACAATCAATGAAATCAAGGAGGCATTCTCTCAGCTATATGCTTATACTGGTTTTCCTCGTTCTCTTAACGCTCTAGGTGTATTAAGCAAAGTTCTTGAATCTAACAGTGGAAAGTGGCAGGAAGGAAAGGCTTGGAGTCGTCCTGATGAGTGGGATGATGCTAAGAAGGCTTTGAAAAATGGAACAGCGATCCAGACTAAACTGTCTGGCAAACCATTTGATTATACATTCTGCCCGCAGGATGATTACTATCTAAAGTCTCATTTGTTCGGTGATATTTTCGCTGGTGATCAGTTGAATGCAGCCGATCGCGAGATTGTTACCGTCGCTGCCTTATCTGCTCTAAAGGGCGTCGCTCCTCAGCTTGCCGCTCATAAAGCAGGTGCAGTCAACATGGGTAATACACAAGCCCAGGTGGATGAGCTATGCAAGTTCCTTAGCGAGAATGGTTTATCTCAATGCGACGCTGCTTCTGATGCTTGCGCAGGAAGTTGGCCAAAGGGAAATCCTAATGACGCATACGCTAAATATTTTACTGGAAACAGTCATCTTGCCCCTATCCAGCCAAAGAATCTTGCAGCTGGAGAGAAGACGGTGCAAGGCTATTCCAACGTCACATTCGAACCAGGTTGCCGCAACAACTGGCATGTTCACCATGGAGCACACCAGATTCTAATCTGTGTTGGTGGAGAGGGAATCTATCAGGAATGGGGAAAGCCAGCCATCCGTCTAAAACCAGGTGATATCATCGATATTCCAGAAGGAGCAAAACACTGGCATGGAGCTACAGCCAACTCATGGTTCCAGCATCTTGCATCGCACGTCCACGTTGGAGATCCAGAAAGCAACGAATGGCTTGAGCCAGTGAATGACGAACAATACGCTGAAGCTAATAAATAAGGTAGGCTTAAATAATTGATAGTTTAAGTTAATAATGGGCAGGTTTGATCAGACCTGCCCATTATTTTTTTGTTTATTCTTTTCCTTTTCATATTCCATCATAAGTTCATCAGCAAGATAAAAATCGCTGAGACAATGCATGTCAGAGATGCCTTGACTTATTAATTCGTAAGTTTTTGATCCATAGAAAAAAGAAAGAGCATCTTCTAATGGCAGATTGACAAGATTTGCAAATCTTTCAACTATTCGACCATATTTCATACGAAGTAGTGTTGGATTAGCGTTCATCATCTATAATTTCTGTTGATTTAACAAAATGAAGATAATTATTAATGACGTTTTGATCACAAAAACAAATTTGCCAATTTGGTTTCTTTTTTCGTAATCTTTTGATTGCTTCCTCACGTAATTAGTTCATCCATATATAGATCCAAAGTATTAAACACATCATCATCTGCAATTCCTCCTTCAACAATGTCATATAACAAATGATGTTTATCTTGTCTACATTGTACTACATAATCCAACCATTCTCCATCATAAGCTTCGAATATTTTTCGTGAAAAAGAATTTTGGTTGTCATTAAATTCATAAATGTTAAGATAAGCTTGTCTTCCCTCTTTGAAAAAACGTTTAGCATATTTTTCTGCTTGACTTTGATTTGGAGTAGTGTAGAATCCTTTTCCAAAATCAAGATATGTTCGCGAGAATTTGATATCCGGAGATTCTATGATTTTGTCTGAAGTATGATATAATATCATGATAGCAATAGTCCTTTCTTTTTCATCAAATTAGTAATATCTTCAATGATATATTCTTTAGAAAAGGTATGAAGAACATCAAAACATGGAACTATATACCCCATAATTAAATTGGCCTTTTGCATTATGCGATAAATCTCACTGGCATCACGACCAAGACTTTCAGCCACGATACCAACACAATAAATTGTAAAATTCATCTCTTCCTTATTCATGTCGCAAATGCTTTTATTATACATTTACAATTTTACAAAATAATCCTCAAAAATGAGCAGTCACAATCAATATTTTTATAAAAACCTAGAGTCCCTATAGCCAAGAAGCAAGCGCAATATTAGTCAAAAAACTGAAGAAGCGAGTCAAAGTCGAGTTTTTCTCTAGGCTTGACTATAGGGAGCAGAACATTCAAAAAATGTTTGTGCCAAATTTTCTCTTTTTAGATAAAAGGTGTACCTTTGCAGAAGGTTAGAATAACAACCCGAAAATCAATTCATATAAATGGACAACAATTACCCATTCTCAGTCTTCTCAGGAACCAATACAAAGTATTTGGCAGAAGAGATTTGCAACAGTCTAGGCTGTTCTCTTGGTAAAATGAATGTTCAAAAATTCGCTGACGGCGAGTTCGGTGTCTCATACGAAGAGTCAATCCGTGGACATTATGTGTTTTTGGTACAGTCAACATTCCCGAATGCTGACAATTTGATGGAGCTCTTGCTCATGGTTGATGCGGCAAAGAGAGCTTCTGCAAGAAAGATTATCGCTGTTATCCCTTACTTCGGTTGGGCAAGACAGGATAGAAAAGACAAGCCACGTGTTGCTATCGGTGCTAAGTTGGTTGCTGATATGTTGACAGCTGCTGGTATCGACCGTCTTATCACAATGGATCTTCACGCAGACCAAATTCAAGGATTTTTCAATGTCCCTGTAGATCACCTTTACGCTTCAACAGTGTTCTTGCCATACATCCAATCAATGAAGTTGGAGAATTTGGTGATCGCTTCTCCTGACGTGGGTGGTTCTAAGAGAGCAAACTCTTACTCTAAGTATTTGGGTTGCCCAATGGTGCTTTGCCACAAGAGCCGTGAGAAGGCTAATGTTGTTAGTGAAATGACTATCATCGGTGATGTTAAGGGAAAGAATGTCATTATTTTGGATGATATGGTTGATACTGCTGGTACATTGACAAAGGCTGCAGACATTATGACAAATGCAGGTGCAAAGTCGGTTCGTGCCGTAGTTACTCACCCAGTTATGTCAGATCCGGCTAGCACTCGTGTTGACGAGTCAAGCCTTACAGAGTTGATCTTCTCTAACTCAATTCCTTTCCATAAGAGTTGCAAGAAGGCTCATGTCATCTCTATCGCAGACTTGTTTGCTGAGACTATTCGTCGTGTGCTTTCTGGCGAGTCTATCAGCGAGCAATATCTTATCTGATAAGTAGGATTTCATAATCATAATAAAGGGCGAAGCAAATTTCTTTGTTTCGCCTTTTCTTATTATAGTGGTTAGATGTAGTGCGTCATGATGCCCTTGACTGAATCAAAATACCTATTCCTTCAAAACACGGCTTTTTCATTGGCCCCTTCACATGAAAAAATAGCCAGGCATGGGTTACAAGGTAACGGCATTTCGTCTTAAAAGCATTATTAGCCAACATCAGAAAAATTGGTTATAACACCCCCAATCGGGGTATAGGGCAATATAAATAATGCGCGTAACTTTGTGACGGTTTAATCACCGAAATTTTACAAGCAAACAAATGAACGAACTTTTCTTTGACAGCATTTCGTCCGCTTCTTCAAGGGACTCATAGGCAAGACACCGAGCCAATGGAGTGCGGACTATTTATACCTGAAAATGAAAAAGACATTTTTATCACTCGCCATGCTTGCTATGCTTGCAGCATGTGACAACAAGGAGGCAAAGACCTCACATCAACGAAGAAACAAATAGTATTATGACACTTAATATCGAAGATTTCCAATGGACACGTGAACCAGAGTCGTGTGTAATCAATGGTGACACCATCGAGGTTGTTACCAAACCACACACAGACCTTTGGCAACGCACCTATTACCACTTCCAGAACGACAATGCTCCTGTATTCCAGATGAAGACCAAGGAGAAGTTCTTCAGTTTCATTGTGAAGACCGACTTCACGGAGAGTCATCATCGCTTTGACCAGTGTGGCGTAGTGATGTACCTCGACTCAGAGAACTGGCTGAAGGGAAGCATCGAGTACGAGAACGAGCAGTTCCAGCACCTTGGCAGCGTAGCAACAAACCATGGCTACAGCGATTGGGCAACAACAGCCATCCCTGCTGACGTGAAGAGCATGTGGTATCGTCTCTCACGCCGTGAGAATGACTTCTGCATAGAGTGTTCAACGGATGGCAAGGAATGGAGCCAGATGCGCGTCTGCCACATGTATGAGGCAAAGGGCGAAATCAGTTTTGGTATCTACGCCTGTTCACCAGAAGAATCATCTTTCAAGGCTGTATTCACCAATATGCAGTTGACTGAATGTGCATGGAAAGATCATGATGGTCAGCAGCCAGACGAGGAATAAACACCACATTCCTAAAAAATTGGTTACAACTCCCAAAATCGAGGTATAGGGTAATGTAAATAATGTGCGTACCTTAGCACTGTAAATTTGTTTAATCAAACGTTTCAGCGCAATTTTAACATTACGACATTATGAACAGGGTATTTTCATGCATTTATCTAATTCTCATGACCTTCTGTCTGATGGCTTGCCAGAACGAGGAAGTTTTGGCAACTCCTCCAGCAAATAATGTGACTGGGAGTGGTAAGACACTTGTGGTATATTACAGTTATACCGGCAACTCTGAGGAGATAGTAAATACGCTCCTTCAACAGATTTCGGCTGATGTCATCAAGATTGAACCGGCCGAGAAGGGGCTTGACTATGCAGCCAACAACTATGCCATCGGTACGGAACAGCTAAACAAGATAAAAGCGAATCCGAATGACGAGAGCAGTTATCCAGCCATTGACCCAGTCGAGGTGGAAATCTCACAGTACGCCAACATCATCATTGCTACTCCCCTCTGGTGGAGCCAGATGGCATCAAACATGCAGACGTTCCTCTTCAAATATGGCAAGGAGATGGAGGGCAAGAACATCGGCTTGATTGTAAGTAGCCATAGTAGCGGCATCAGCGGTGTGGAAGCTGACTGCAAGCGACTCGTTCCGGACGGCAATCACCTGAAAAGCCTCTGGATCAATGCCTCTAAACACAGCCAACGTGCATCGCTCATCGAACAATGGCTGCAAGAAATAGACTTCAACGATTACCCTTCGACAAACACAGGACAAGCTCTCGAAAACGACAACATGATGAATCTGATAGTAAACAACACCACCATGAAGGTGAAACTCGCTGATAATGCGGCTACAAAGGCTCTAATTGAACGATTGAAAGAGGGCACGATTACCTACAACGCCCATGATTACGGCGGATTCGAGAAGGTTGGTTCACTAGGGTTCTCGCTACCTTCCAACGACACCTACATCACCACCGAACCAGGCGACATCATACTCTACACCAGCAATCAACTCTGCATTTTCTTCGACAGTAACTCGTGGGATTATACACCCATTGGCAAGATAGAAGGTATGACCAAACAACAGTTAAAGGAAGCCTTTGGTACGGGAGAGGTTAGCATCACGCTTTTTCTCGGCAGCACAACTGGCACTGCCTCTATTTCAGTGAACAAGGCAGAGGTGAATAGTATCTACGGATTGAGTGGACAGAAGCTCGCCCAAGTACCAGCGAAAGGTGTTTATATTGAAAACGGAATAAAGAAGGTAAAATGAAAAAGCTATTAACAATCCTTGCAGCAACCATGATGTGCTGTGCCTGCAACAATAATAACCAAAAGACTTTGGGAAATATGAATACACTACAAATTACCCAAGAATGGGACAAGACATTCTCTCTCAGCGACAAGGTTAACCACCAGTAACCACCAATTACTTCAAGCAGGGTAAACCATTTGAAAGCAAGTATTAGGAGTGTTAGCAAAAGTCGCTGATTTATAGATTTTTAAGACGTATTCTTGCATTTTCTT
>JAKSLL010000125.1 GCA_024401215.1 Bacteroidaceae bacterium | reverse complement strand
TGGAGTTAAAGGGTAGTTAAAGGGTAGTTAAAGAGAAGTTAAAGGGTAGTTAAAGGGACGAATGTCCTTACATGGTGTCGTCACTTTACTCCGAGCGAAGCAATAGCTCCACTTTAAATCCACTTGCCCTCCACAAACTGAGCAAGTTAATAATAATCTATAATACATGATATTAAATATGAAGAAATCATATCTATTTCTTGCTGCGATGGCAGCATTGTCGCAGTTTATGTACGGACAGACATCTCCTAATGGAAAGGTCAAAGTTGAGCAGAATGGACAGAATCTGGAAGTGAGCTATAAGAAAGGTGAAGCATGGCAGAAAGTGCTTACACTTGATGCAGGTGCTGCTTCTAAATCTCAGATGTCGCTGGGCAAGGCGGCATACGAGATGCTGGTAGGCAAGAAGAGCGAATGCAGCAATGAGTATTACGAATGTACATACACAAGAACAGCCGATGGCAAGCCTGTCACCGTGAGGGTTTACAACGATGGTGTGGCATGGACAGGTCTTCCTGCCTACAATGTGAATATCGCTGCTGCGAAGAACAACTGGCTGCAGAGATGGACAGAGGCTTACGAGGAGTTTTTCCCAAAGAACAGGGAGCAGAAAGAGGGCGCTCGCTGGGCGTATCCTGCACTTTTCGAGTACGACAACGATGTCTTTGCACTCCTCACCGAGTCATGCATAACAGCCGACAATGCAGCTTCAAGCCTCTACTCTGTGGATGGCAAGAACTACAGCATACGTGCTGAGGTGGCAAGCAACCATGGTGTGTATGAAAACCGAATAGGAGGATGGCAGACTCTTATCGTAGGTGGATTGAGCGATGTGGTGGAGTCAACACTCGTTACCGACAACTCCGAGTCACGCAAGCTCAGCGATGTGTCTTGGATAAAGCCAGGCGTGGCATCGTGGGTGTACTGGGCTTACAATCATGGTTCAAACGACTACGACATCATAAAGAAATACACCGACATGGCTGTCGAACTCAAACTCCCTTATGTGCTTATCGATGCTGAGTGGGATGGCATGAAAGATGGGAAGACAATAGAGGATGCCGTGAAATATGCTGTTGATAATGGCGTCAAACCTATCATCTGGTATAATTCATCAGTAGGATGGGTTGATGGCGCGCCAACTCCTAAGTTCCTTCTCAACAAGGCTGAAGACCGCGAGAAGGCTTTTGCATGGTGTGAGAAGATTGGTGTTTCTGGAGTGAAGATAGACTTTTTCTCTGGCGATAACAATCTCAACATGAACTATATGATTGAGCTTATGGAATGTGCTGCCAAGCATCACCTTCTTGTCAATTTCCATGGTGCGACACTTCCTCGTGGATGGCAGCGCACATACCCTAACCTCGTCAGCACAGAAGGTGTGTATGGTGCTGAATGGTATAATAATGTGCCTACGTTCACAAAGAAAGCTGCTGCCCACAACGCAACACTTCCTTTCACACGCAATGTTGTTGGTTCTATGGATTACACCCCATGCGCTTTCACCGACTCTCAGCATCCTCACATCACTACTCATGCTCACGAACTGGCGCTTACTGCTCTCTTTGAGTCTGGCATTCAGCATCTTGCTGACCGTCCGGAGAGTTTCCTCGCTCAGCCTCAGGAGGTGAAGGATTACCTCTCAAACCTTCCTACAGCATGGGATGAGACTCGTCTCCTTTCTGGCTATCCTGGTGAGTCGGCAGTCATGGCTCGTCGCAAGGGCGATGTGTGGTATATTGCTGGCATCAATGGGCGAGATGAGGCGCAGACGCTCTCATTCGATGTGTCAACCCTTTCACGCATGGGCAAGACAGTCGTTGTCTTCGAGGATAGCGGCAAGCCTGCTAAGCCATGGAAGATTTCCAAGCGCAAGGCTGTCCCTTCTTCTGTAACCTGTCTTGCACGAGGCGGTTTCGTGATGGTCGTCAAGTAAGAAAGATATTTGGAGTCCCCGCAGGCTCACAGCTTGAATTATTTTTATAATCAAGAACCTTTAGGTTCTGCGTAGCCAATGAAGGGAATGAGAGAAATTCCAGCTAATTTCATGCTAAAAAATTAGCTTTACGTGCAATTACCCCCCAAATCATTTGGAAGTTTCAAGTAGAACATATACATTTGTACTAATATTAACTGCTAAAAAAGAATGCATTATGGGAAGAAGCAATACACTTGTACGTTTCGACTGGGCTATCAAACGTCTGCTGCGCAACAAAGCCAACTTCGTGGTTTTGGAGGGTCTGCTTACTTCTCTTTTAGGCAGAACCATCAAGATTGACCGCCTGCTTGAGAGCGAGAGCAACCAAGAGGATGCTAATGACAAGTTCAATCGTGTGGACATTCTTGCTGAAGATGAGAACGGAGAACTTATGCTCTTCGAGATACAGAACAACCGCGAACTGGATTACTTCCACCGTATGGCATATGGTGCATCTAAGGTGGTAACTGAATATCTGAATCTTGGTGATCCTTACGAAAAACTTCGCAAGGTATATTCTATAAATATCGTATATTTCTCGCTTGGTCAAGGGAAAGACTATGCTTACCATGGAAGGACAGAGTTTGTCAGTATGCACAACCCTTCGGAGGTGCTTCAACTGTCAACAGCTCAGCGCAAAGCCTTTGGCTTCAAAATGCCATCGGAAATTTTCCCTGAATACTACCTGCTGCGAGTTGACAAGTTCGACGAGGTGGCTAAGACTCCGCTTGGTGAATGGATTAGCTTTCTTAAGGATGGAGAAATCCCTGTGTCTGCAACAGCACCAGGACTTCAGGAGGCACGTGAGATTCTTCGCATCGATTCCCTTTCTGAAGAAGAAAAGAACGACTACTATCGTATGATGGAGAATCTTCGCTATCAGCGTAGCGTAATTGAAACTGGTCGTGCGGAAGGCCGTGCAGAAGGTCGTGAGGAAGGTCGTGAGGAAGGCCTTGCAGAAGGTCGTGCGGAAGGTCGTGCAGAAGGCCTTGCAGAAGGTCGTGCGGAAGGTCGTGCGGAAGGCCGTGCGGAAGGCCGTGCAGAAGGTCGTGCGGAAGGCCTTGCAGAAGGTCGTGCTGAGGAGAAAATCACAAATGCCCGCAAGATGATTGCTGCTGGTTTTCCTGCTGAGACAGTCCTTGAGACACTTGGCCTAACAGCGGAAGACATAAAGTAAAAAAGATTGGCGTAAACCGAGCCTTTGATGAATCGAAGCTCGGCATACGCCAATTTTTGTTTATAAATCAATTCGCTGAGTTGTTATTTGCCAAGAACTTTGTTGACAACGTATGTGACATCAGCGATATTTGCTACTCCGTCACCATTAGCATCGCCAGCAACTGTTGAGACACCAAGGTTGACAGTTTGTGAACTTACAGGAGAATTTGCATGACCGCTCTTTGTTGCCCATGCTTGAATCTTGTAATATGGAGTGAGTGATGTTGTGACTTCGCCATTTGTAGAAACTGTACCTGCACTATAGTTTGTAGTGTCAGAATAATATTTCTGAATGTTATAAAGTATAGAAGCACCTGCAGTTTTACACTTAAATACGAGTTTTCCGTTGAGAGTGCTGATTTCTACAGGGTCACATGTCTGAACAGTCTTTGAAGCGAAGTTACTCCATCCTGTTGCTGCTGCATACTTGCTCTTTGTGTCTGCTGGCACGTTGAGGGTCACATTTGCGTATGTGATTCCGCTGAATGTGTTGTCGTATGCTGTTGGAACACTTGTTGCACCACAGGTTATAGATGTGAGTTTTTCTAAATTGCTTAAACCATAATTGCCTACCATTGTAAGAGTGCTTGGCAATGTTATCGTTGTTAATGCTTTTGAACTATTGAATGAAGAATAGCCAATTTGCTGTACGTTTTCTTCTAATTTGAGAGTCTTGATATTTGTATTATGACCAAAGCAGAAATCGTTGACTCTTGTTATTGTGCCTGGAATCACAAGATCAGTTATAGTGGCGCTATTTGTCTTTATTACAGTTGCAACACCTGCGTTGTAAGCATCCCACAAAGGATTAGATTGTCCATTTTTGTAATCAAACTTACAATATGTTGATAATGGTGGTATAGTGAGTGATGCTATATTTGTACATCCCTTGAATGCCTCTTTTCCTACGGTCACAGGCTGAAGTACTTTAACAAAGCTGACGTATGGAATCGCAGTACATCCTGCGAATGCCTCTTCTCCAATTGTTGTGAGCTTTGAGTTAAAGGTTACACCTGTTAGCTTTTTGTTTTCTGCAAATGCTTTCATACCGATAGAAGTCAAAGAGGTGAAATTTGAGAATTCAGCGTTTTCTGCTGTCCTATAGAAAGCTTGATTTCCAATTGTTGTTATTTTGCCCACATTAGTTAATGTAGCGAGGTTTGTGCATGCCATAAATGCATAATTAGGAACAGAAGTGATATTGCTGAAATCAAAAGCTGTTAATGATGAGGCATTTTGAAACGCTGCTTCATCAATAGAAACAATAGCAGAGCTGTTTGTTATTGTTTTTACTGCAGAATTGTAGAAACTACCTAATCCCACTTTTACGTTTGTCGCACCAGTTAAATCTATAGTCTCATTTTTTGAAGAAGCAAATGCATAGTCAGCAATCGTTTTGATGTTTTTTCCAGGAATAGTGGAGTTATTGTATATGTTATAGCCGAACGCATAAGAACCAATTCTTGAAGGCATGGCGCTGAAGGTCATCCAATTACCGCTGGTGTTTTTCACACCTCCTGTATAATAAGCAGGGTTTGCGTGGTAGCCTTGGTAATCGACAGCGAAGTAATCGGTATATTCTGCAGTAACAGTTGCTGATGAACTGAGATTTAAGAAGGCGTCAACACCTACTGTTCCTGATGACATTAAGAATTTTACGCTCTTAAGCGATGCACAATTTGCAAATGCTTTTGTACCAATGTTTTTAACAGTAGAAGGAACTGTTACTGCTAACAAACCTGTACTTTCGAACGCTGATGCTCCAATAGTTACTGCCTTTGGCATTAAGGCTGCTTGAAGTTTGCTAAAAGACTTGAAAGAGTTGTCAGGAATAGTTTGAACACCATTCATTGTGATTGATGTCAAATTGTCTTTAAAATAAGTTGAGGTACTAAGAGCCAAGCTTGGCAGCGTTGTAATACCTGTACCAAGGGTCAATGATTTGATTTTAGCTCCAGTGAAAACATTTTGACCTAAACTTGTTACAGAATTTGGTATAGAAACAGACGCAATAGGTGCTTGGTAACCAATATAGCCGAATGCGTTATCACCAATTGTTTTACATTGGCTTGTTCCGCTAAATGTCAAAGAGGCGATGTAGTCGCACTCGTAAAATGCATTAGCATTGATAGTGGTTACGGAAGCTGGGATTGTCAAAGATTTCAGTCCGTCATTGTTATAAAACGCATTTGTACCGATTTTCTGCAAAGATGATGGCAGAGTGATAGATGTGAGGAGTTTGCAATTATAGAAAGCATTATTGCCAATCGTAGTGATAGTGCTTGGGAGAGTGATAGATGTAATTTTCTGGCCATCAGTAGTCTTGAAAGCACCATCGGCAATACCTACTACTGTGTATTTTGTACCAGCATAGGTGAAAGAAGCAGGAATCTTAACACTTGTGTATGACATGTTCATACCAGTAACGATAGCCTGTGCGCCCTTGAGCTTGTAGCTTACATACGCGCTTGCTCCATCCACACCGGTTGGCATTTCGAAGGATGTGCCTGTAGACCAGCTTTCACCCATGAGTGTCTGTGCAAACGATGTTGCAGCAAATGTTGGTGACAGCAATAATGCTGCAGCCAATGATAATTGGTAAATTTTCTTCATAAACGTAATAATTCGATACATTGTGATTGAAAATGAAAGATTTTCAGTACAAAATTATCACTTTTTTTTGTTATTTCACATCGATTTTAATCGAGTCGTAATAAATTTTTACGAATGTTATATGGTTTCCTGCGTTTGACAAACTAATAAGCGGTTTTAAATGGCAGAATTGAAGGGTTAATTAGGTATACAAGTTTCTTTCTGCGAAAGCGCAAGCGATAACGCTCCACTTGCCCCTGTAGTTAAAGGGTAGTTAAAGAGAAGTTAAAGGGTAGTTAAAGTGACAAATGTCTGACATGGCAAACGTCTCTTTAACTCCGAGCGAAGCGATAACTCCTCTTTAACTCCACTTTAACTCCTAAAAACGAGCAAGTTGCATACTTGCGAAAGTTGAATTAGGTATTAAGAATTAAGCCCTCGAGGGGCTTGATGGGCATTAAAAAAGGGTTCCCGTTTGGGAACCCTTTTGGTATTTTTACACTTCTGACAATAGCGTCAGATGTATGTAAATCATGTTATTACTTGCCAAGAACCTTGTTTACAACTTCTGTTACGTCGGCAATGTTCACTACGCCGTCGAGGTTGACATCACCCTTGAGACCTGGAGTGTTGAGAGTGATTGTCTTTGTTACAGTTGGAGAGTTAGCATGGTCTGCCTTATAAGTGTATGCTGTGATTTTGAGCTTAGGAGAAATATTACAACCTGTGCTTGCTCCTTTTGAATCTATTCCAACATTTGAGTTAGTTGATCCAGCGTATTCAACATCGTAATGTACAAAACTATTAGGTGTTGTAGTCTTGAATACTACATTGCCATTGAGAGTGCTGATTTCAGGTGCGGCACAAGTCTGAATAGTCTTTGAAGAGAAGTTCTTCCATCCTGTTGCTACTGAATACTTGCTCTTTGTGTCTGCTGGCACGTTGAGAGTGACATTAGTGTATGTGATTCCATCGAATGTAATAGTAGAGGCAGAAGGAACAGTTGTTGCATCACATGTTATAGATGTGAGATTTCCTGAATAACTAATAGCATAATCTTCGAGCTTTGTAAGAGTGCTTGGCAGCGTTATAGTTGTCAATGCTTTAGCTGAGTTAAAAGTCGAAAAACCTATTTCCTTTACATTTTCTTCTAACTTGACTGTCTTGATATTTGTGTTTTTACAAAAGCAGAAATTGTTGACTCTTGTTATTGTGCCTGGAATCACAAGATTAGTTATATTAGAACTACTATACTTTATTACAGTTGCAACGCCTGCACCGTAAGAATCCCACAAAGGATGAGCATATCCATTTTTGAAATCAAACTTACAATATGTTGATAATGCAGGTATAATGAGTGTTACTACTTTTGTACATTCTTTGAATGCATCACTCCCCACTGTTACAGGCTGTAATGAGTTAGAAAAGCTGACAGTTCCTATAGCAGTACATCCTTGGAATGCACATTTTCCAATTGTTGTGAGCTTTGAGTTGAAAGTAACACCTGTTTGACTTTTGTTTAGTGCAAAAGCATAATCACCAATAGAAGTCAAAGAATTGAAAGATAAGAATGATACATTTTCTGCAGTATTATAGAAAGCGTAATTACCAATAGTTGTGATATTTCCAATACCACTCACGTTAGAGAGGCTTTCACAATTTTTGAATGCGCTTTCTGGAATTTCTTTGAGGCCAGTACAATTAAAAGTTGTTATTTTTGATCCAATACATGCCTCTGTTCCCAATTTTGTTATACATCCTGAATTTTGGATTTCTGTTGCTGGGAGGTGTGAGAATGCATTATTTCCTACAGTAACAGCACTTCCTTCTGCTAATTTAAATGTAGTTAAGCCAGTACAACTTGCAAATGCCCAACCACCAATTTGAGTAACAGTTTTTGGAAGATAAACTTTCTGGACATTTTTTACGTTGTAGAGTGCGCAATATCCAACTTGTGTGATTGTATAACTTGATGCATTTATAGTAGACACCTCATATCCACTTGCATTGTAAAGCTTACCTGTTAATGAAGCTGGATTCGCAAAGGCTGCGCCGTTGAAATTGTTAGTTATATAATAAGCACCGTCATCACACATGGCTTTTGCTGTTGTAGGAAGACCGTCAAAAACCTCACTATTATAAGAAGCGTAAGATGTTTTGACAAGAACAGATGTTGCACTCGTACAATTGGCGAATGCTCTTTTGTTGACAGTCTTTACTGTTGATGGGATAGTAATAGCAGTCAGACCTGATCCTTCGAATGCAGATTCACCGATAGTAGTGGCTGCATTAAAGCTGGCACTTGTCAATTTTTTATAATCTTTAAATGCGCTTGTAGGAATAGCTTGAACACCATTCATTGTGATTGATTCCAAAT
>JAKSLL010000124.1 GCA_024401215.1 Bacteroidaceae bacterium | reverse complement strand
TCGCCAGCCGCTCGTTGATGCTGCATTCCTCGCCGAGGGTCTGCTGCGTGCACCTGAGCAGCTGTGGGGTAACCTCGACAAGCAGACCCAGCAGAACCTCATCAAGGAACTTAAGGCCAGCCGCAGCATCCAGCCATACGAAAGCAACTGGCTGCTCTTTGCTTCGACCATCGAGGCCGCCTTGCTCGAGTTCGACGGACGGTGTGATGAGGAGCGTCTCTGCTATGGTGTGGAGCGTTTTCGCAACGAGTGGTACAAGGGCGATGCTTGGTATGGCGACGGCCCAGCCTTCCACCTCGACTACTATAATAGCCTTGTCATCCAGCCTATGCTCACCGAGGTGCTGATGGTCATCGCGAAGCACAACCTGAAGCATGCCGACTTCCTCACCACCCAGCAGGTGCGCCTGGGGCGTTATGGTGAACAACTCGAGCGTATGATTTCGCCCGAAGGTAGCTACCCCGTCATCGGCCGTTCCATCACCTACCGCTTCGGTTCACTCCGTGCCCTGTCTGATGCAGCACTGTTGCATGTGTTGCCACAGACCCTCAGCCCTGCTCAGGTGCGTTGTGCCATGACTGCCGTCATCGAGCGTCAGTTGTCCCAGCCTCATACCTTCGACCGCAACGGCTGGCTTCGCGTCGGTTATACCGGAGCACAGATCCACATGTCTGAAGATTATATCAACACCGGCAGCGAATACCTCTGCTGTGCGGCTTTCTGTGCACTCGGATTGCCCGTTACGGATGCTTTCTGGGCCAATCCTTATGTCGACTGGACCAGCCGCAAGGCATGGAATGGGGTAGAAGTCCCTGCTGATCATGCTATTCACGACTGATAATCTACATACATGCATAAGATAATTGTTACCGTTGCGCTCGCCTTATGTGCGGGCGCAGCTTTGTCCGCACAAGCGCCATCGTCACAGGCCTCTGCTCCTGCCCATAAGATCCTGCTTGATACCTACTTCAACCACGAAGCAGATCCTTCGACCGGAAGGCTACAGCACTACACATGGGACGATACTTCGAAGTGGGGCGGCTACTCTCAGTTCGGCGAACTCTTCGTCAGGCATGGAGGCACTTTGGCTATGCTCAACGAAGCCCCGACCTCAACCCTGCTGAAGGGCAGCAGCGTCTATATCATTGTCGACCCAGACCATGTGAAGGACAATCCGACGCCTAACTGCATGGACAAAGCGAGTGCCAGGACCATTGCCCGATGGGTAAAGAAGGGAGGCAATCTCCTTGTTCTCACCAACGATCGCGACAACTGCGATCTGCACTACATCAATATCCTGATGGACCGCTTCGGCTTGCACTACAATGACACCACCATCCTTCAGCTCGAGATTCCTACCCCAGAGAATCCCACAAACGTATATCCGCTGCAAGGCATCATCGGTGGCGAGGACAAGATGTATATGCGTGGGACGTCAAGCATTCGTTGCACAAACAAGGCCAAGCCGCTGGTATGGACCCCCGATGGAGATATAGTCATCGCCGAAGCACCCTATGGTAAGGGGAAGGTGATAGCCATTGCCGACCCTTGGGTGTACAACGAATACATCTATCATACCCTCCTCCCAGACAATTACGACAACGCATCGGCCGCAGAACATATCATCGAACGACTGTTAGATTGACACTTTGAGAATTGTGTTCGCAATTCGCTCTCTGGTTTTCTGAGCTTGAGTACCAGTAGGCTGCGTCCTATATTGTTGCGTTGAGTATTCTTTCGAGTTCTAATAAGGCGGCTTTTCGTTTGTTGCGAATCTTCTCCATATTCAGGTCGTCGATAAAGTTCTCAACTGAAACACCCTTGGCGTATATCTTTCCGCTTCGTTTGAACAGATTGAGCAGCTTAGCATAGCCATTTGATCCTTTGAGAGAACTGGGTACGTCTTTCTGTTTGAGGAATGTACATAATCCTTCCAAATCATCAAGCAGCCAGTCTTCAATCGCACTTTTCACTTCAATGGTGCAGAATTTTTCTACACCCAGGCGTATTATAGCTTTTCTGAGTTTCTGCCAATCGATGACAGGTGATTCGTCATCCTCAAATACATCAGTATCATAACTGCAGCACACACCATAGACCTTCATTCCCTTTCGTTCTGACTTCGGAATTATCTCAGCATCCAATTTGCCAACGAATTTACTGCAAGCATAGCGGCTCACACCTTTCATATTTTGTATCTCGCACGAGTAGATAGGTGTAGATGAGACTTGCCTGTAGTAGGCTATGAGTCGTCCGAAAAAGATTTCGTCTGTATCTCCTTCAACGAATATCACAACATGAGGAGTCAATGCTTTTATTCCTTTCTTCATGTCCCCGGGATCTTAGTCAAAGAGTCCTGTGATTTCTTCTGATTCTGGTTTCAGATTCAGCATCAAATCAAACATGTATTCTCCCAATGTCATCTCCATGGCAGATGCCCGTTTAACAACAGTCTTAATCTTTGTCTGCTTCAATTTGTGAAATGAAGCAACTCCCTCTTTTGTTGGCAACCCGAATGTAAGATGACGAGATTTGAGGTAACGAACAAGGTATGGCGAGTGACTTGTGGTCAACACCTTGATTCCCTCGGCAAACGACTGAACCATGAGAATCATGTTTTCCAACAGTTTCGGATGAACGGAATTTTCCAACTCCTCGATGCAAATCAATGATGAGCCATTCATCTCTGCCTTGATAATTTCAGCAATGATCATAATAATCCTGCGGCTACCACTTGACAGACGAGAGATGCTTATGTCTTGGTTATTTGACCATTCATTGATACGCATGTCATAGATAGCGTCCTCTATGCGATAAGGAACGTTGCCGGTCGTAAGTCCCATCTGAGAACACGTTGGCGTAATTGCCTTGATATTCGGTACAATATGCGTTACAGCATCCTCAAAGAGTGAATATCTTGTTGGTTCTTGTTCCTTAAGGCTATAGATAAACTTACACAATGTCTGTTTGTCAAAGCCTGAAATCCCAACCATATTCAACTCAAGGTTCTTCAGCCCCCAGACTACTTCTTTATAGTAAACATTGTCGTTTCCATACAGGGTATCTATGACCAACTGAGTGTCGGAAGCCTTTGCCTCCTTGTTGCAACGTCCTGTGACACTCGATACATAAAGGCCTTCGTCGTCCTTAGTTCTTTTTATAAGTGTATGAGGCCGACGATACTCGTTGGATATTTCGGTCAGCGATTCTTCTGTGATGCAGCATCCCAACCCTCCATTGCTCTTTGCCCATTCAAATGAGAAAGAATATGAATATGCGACTTCATCTGAATCCTTTCCATTTGACAGTTCTATCCCAAAGCGGAATGCATCTCCACTAGTGGCATTGTTGATTGGTATGAATGATGGATCACTCATCATAGCTTGTCGTTCATCCTCTTGTGCAGCAATGAAACGGAAGGCAAAACGAATGCCTTCAAGCACATTGCTCTTGCCATAGTTGTTAGGCGCCACCAAGGCATTGAACTCGGTAAGTTTTATGTCAAACTGCTTTATGTTGCAGAACCCCAATATCGATATTTTATGTATCTCCATGAAAAGAAAGTTTGCGTGGACGAATAGAAAACGGTGCAAATATACACTTTTTCGTTTGTCCAAGCAAATTTTCATAACAATAAGTGCTATATGTTAAGCAACTTTAACCACAAACATGGATATTTGTATTCTCTTTTGTCCATAGAGACAGGTGTGAGATGTTAATCAGGTGTTGTCCCCCTATTTTCAGCAGTTCTTTTAGAAGGGCGCTTTGCTTAAAATCTTGACTAAGAAAGTGAAAGCGCGGGGAGTTATTATATGCTTTTTTGTTATTGAAAGACATCGGTTTCGAGCTCTTCAGGTCGGGCTCTCGGCGATGGTTTTATCGATGGCGATGTTGCGGTCGTCCCGAAGAATCTTTTATTAGACAGTCTCCTGGGACATCAGATACTCCACCACACTCTTCCAATCAGGGAAGCGTTGACTTCCGAAATGAATCCAGTGGTTGCCAAACTCAGCAGCGCCATGGGTCGGACGGTCATCGATCAAGTATGCACCCTCCTGACGGCATAGGTTCTTATGATGCGAGAGGATAAGTCGCTTGTATAAGACATTATCCTTCTCTTCACGGCCGGGTTCATTGAAATACAGTTTGATCCATTGCAGTTTATCGGCCCAGGCAGTCGGGTTTCCCCAAGGGGCTGTTGAGAGAATGTAAACGTCATATTTCTCGGTCAATTTCTTCACCGATTCAATGGCGCCTTCCATGGGGTCCATAAGAGAGAAGATGCCAGGAATGTCATCGAATTGTGGTTTGTGCACCTCCGACCCATCGTCCATATACATGTTTTTGATACACTCAGGCACACGCTCTATGCCAGACTTAAAATCTACCAGCACATTGTCCATGTCGATGTAAAGAATCTTCTTCATTTTCAAATTCATTTTGGTTTATCAATCATTACACGCAGAAATATTTGCAAAACACTACCAATAAGTCAATTCTGGCAAAAATGGAATGTATAGGTGCTGCATTGCGTGCGGAAAGTGCCATTCTCCCAGTCGATATCCTTTACGAAAGAACTCTGGTAGTAGCCATTAGGGTATTCAATGACCAAAGGCAATCCCACAGCAAGGGCACGAGTTGTCCCACTATGTGAATTCCCGACTTTCATGTATTCATTTCCGCCTTCAATGAGTCGGATGACTAATCGTCCGCGCTTAGCATTGTGCCATGCATTCCAGTATGCCACATCTCCGGTTTCGTCAATGATTTGTTTCTTTGTCATTTTTTCCCAGCGAATAAACTTATCGCGGAAAGGTTCATTATAATCCATAAGTCTAGTATTTTATCAGTTGAACAGGGAGATCTCTGCCATATTGCGCAGGTGGTTCTCTGGAGAGCGCTCAACCGTATTTATTATATTATTAAAGCTATTTAGATTGTTGTCTCAACCAGCTCTGCCTCGTACCATCCATTGGACGCATAGCCCGTATGAGTCTCTTTCCAATACTCCAGATACATATCAGCAGCAGAGATAGAGTCAAACACTTCGACCTTGACGTGTGGATTTTCGATAAAACCCTGATCGTTCTTAATGTAATAGAGAATGTAAGCAGCGTAAATTTTCATATTTCCTCGTTTTTTTTAGGTTACGACAATAATATAGTCATTGTTCCCAAAAAATTCAAAAAATCCGAAAACTTTTTTCGATTTTCACCAAGATGCAGTTTCCAACAATATAGAATGCACAAAAGAAGCGTAGGCGCTGATATTATCTGAAGGATAGTTGTCAGGCTGATACGATTATCAACCTCTTCTATACCAGGAGTGACCCTCGTTATTCGAATAGAAGAAACCTTTTGAAGTCGAGGCAAGCACTTCCCTGCCGCCATCAGACAGGCTCAGGAACTCACCGCAACCACTTGAAGTAGTGGTATATCGTGAGTACCAAGAGCGTCCATCGTTGTTAGAATAGTAGACACCTTTGCTCGTAGCTCATCGAGGCCATCGTCTGATAGATAATAATTCCGAACACATAATATTCCCCCGCACTTTCACTTTTAGATTGCGCGGGGGATTTGCTATTAATGCATCAACAGTATTACGTTTACAGCTGTCCGAAGTCAAAGTCAACCAACTCTACATAATTATCTCCTTCGAGCTTATATACGCAGAGATGTACTGCATCTGATTCGTCGGCATTAGCATCAACAAGGATCTCCTCGTCGTAATAGCATAGACGATCTACGAATTTACCTTCCAGGAATGGGACTTCTTTAGTAGTAAATTTTAAATTTGATTCATTGAACTCCCCTATTGATTCAAATTCGCCCACTAGCATATTGTCAGGCCATGAAAAGTGTGCTACGATAGTGTATGGAAAGCTCTTATCAAACTGACAATCTACCGCCTCTTGCTCAAATCTGCCTGCCCGACATGAACTGAAGACTTCTTCCCCATCCGCATCGTCAACAATGATGTCCTTCAAAGAATCAACATAATAGAATTCTTCTTCGTTATCAAAGATCTCGTCAGAGATCCTCTCGATCACCTGCTTATCGATCTCAGTAAGACCTTTGTAACCATTCTTCTTCAGTTTCTCAATCAAAGGGAAAAGAGCCTGCAGATTTTCATTGTTGCAGTCACAGTACTTTTTCGCAATATGATGTGCAAGAGCATTCATACGTATTTCGTATTTATGTTTTAGTGAGTCTGGAGCGACAATGTTTGCCAGACCGTTGCAATTAGAGAAGGCATGATCTCCGATCTCCTTCACCGAGTCGGGTATGTTGATGCTCGTCAGGCCCGTGCAACCAGAGAAGGCAACCCTACCAATCTTCGTCACTGAAGCGGGGATGGTGATGCTCTTCAGTCCCGTGCACCCCAAAAAGGCATATTGACTTATCTTTGTCACTGTTGTAGGAATGACGGTGTCTTGGCAACCCCAAATAAGAGAACCAGTCTTTGTCTCGATGATAGCATTGCATTCCTCGCGGCTATCGAAAATAGGGTTAGCAGGATCAACCTTAATGCTGGTCAGACTCGTGCAACCACTAAAAGAAACAATTCCAATCTCAGTCACTGAGGCGGGGATGATGATGCTCGTCAGGCTCGTGCAATCTTCGAAGGCATAATCGCCAATCTTTGTCACCGAATTGGGGATTACCGTGCATTGGCACCCCATAATAAGAGTGCAGGACTTCGTCGCGATGATTGCATTGCAGTCCTCTCGACTGTCGTAAATAGGGTTAGCAGGATCAATCTTGATGTTGGTTAGACCCGTGCAACCATAAAATACCTTATTACCAATACTAGTAACACTAATTGGTATTGTTATTGAGGTAAGGCTTGAACAACTAGCGAAGGCATAGTCGCCAATCTCTGTCACTGAAGCGGGAATAGAAATATTGGTCAGTCCTGTGCACACCTCAAAGGCATTAGCTTCAATCTTTGTTACCGAATCGGGGATGGCGATGCTCGTCAGACAAGTGCAATCGTAGAAGGCAAGTTCGCCCAATACTTCCACATTATCGTGCAGTAATACCACTCCTACCTCGGTACACCTACAGAAGGCATAGCACTTAACCTTCTTACCCTTCACTCTTACTACATAAGGAGCCTCAAGCGGAATGTCAGGATAGTCAGCCTTGAACTTCTCCACTGCCTCTACAAGTTTCTCTTTGTTGGCAGCCACCAACACGGGCTTGCCTTCGTACATCTCTGGTCCTTTTTTCTTTGCCATGATATTTTGTATTTATTGTTAATGTTAATATTTCTTTCTATAATTATCTTATTCCCAACGGATTGGCCTGACAACAGAGGCCGTTGTGGTGCGTCCCAATTTGCGCGTCTTATCTGTACAGATTAATCCAACGAAATATTTGTCGCCGTGGCGCTCCACGATAGACTTCAAGGCATTGACCAGTCGGTCATCTGCTTCGTCTATATTGAATATGAGAAGGGATTCCTGCTGCGAGTTCTTAATGGCCTCCTCCCAGTCTGTCACATAATAAAAGTAATGCCTTCCTATCTTCTCATTATACTCAATAACACGAGTACCACGTAAATCATCGAGTGTCTGAAGTTTGACATACACGATATTGTATTCAAAGGCAGAAGCGACTTCTTCGATGAAAGGCATAGCATCGCCCAGAACGAGGAAATCGTTCTTGAAATATAAATACTCTACAACACGTTGCTTGCATTTTGGTAGGCTTTTTATCCACTCTCCTGTGATTTGGTCTTGCTTATCACTATTGGCAGCCACCAACACGGGCTTGCCTTCGTACATCTCTGGTCCTTTTTCCTTTGCCATGATATTTTGTATTTATTGTTAATGTTATTGCTCTTTCTGATTAGTATTCACGACGCAGTAAGTCACCCCACTGAAGGAGTACAGATGCGGACTTTGTCCTTATCTTTATTAAAGGAATATAATCTATAAGTGAGTGATAGCACAATTTTTGAATTGGCCAAATTTATGGTCAACTATTTTCATGATGCTATGTACTTTTTTCACAGTCATATTATTCTCTTTTCGCGACAAATATAGTCACATTTATCGAAAAATCCAAATTTCAGTCCCACTTTTTTTCGCTTTTATGCTGAAGAACATAAAACCGCGCGCAAATTGAAAGTGAAAGTAGGACTAAGAATAATTAAAAGTCAGCGAATGAGAAATTGGAGTGACAAACCAAGAGAGTAGAGGCAGGGAGAAGCTGACGGGCATCAAGGAAATCATAGTTGGCGACAAAAAGTTCTTTGCTCCTCCTTATACTTCTCTATGTGTGTATCGAGATTCATGAAGAAAGAAAGGAGG
>JAKSLL010000123.1 GCA_024401215.1 Bacteroidaceae bacterium | reverse complement strand
AATGATTGTCTGCATAGCCGAGAAACCGAGCGTAGCTCGTGATATTGCCAATGTACTTGGGGCAACAACCTCAAAAACGGGATACATGGAAGGCAATGGATATCAAGTGACATGGACATTCGGTCACTTGTGCGAGCTCAAGGACCCCGATGACTACACCCCAATGTGGAAGAGGTGGGCATTGGGGACATTACCTATGATACCACAACGCTTCGGCATCAAACTGAAAGACGACCAAGGCATCAAGGCTCAGTTTGCTACTATCGAGAAACTGATGCAGGAAGCCGATTACATCATCAACTGCGGTGATGCCGGACAAGAGGGAGAGCTCATCCAGCGTTGGGTGATGCAGAAAGCTGGTGTGAAATGCCCAGTTCAGAGACTTTGGATTTCTTCTCTTACAGAAGAAGCAATACGCGAAGGATTTCAGTCACTAAAAGATCAGCAGGAATACGAACCATTGTATCTTGCAGGACTTTCTCGTGCCATAGGCGACTGGCTCTTGGGAATGAACGCTACACGCCTCTACACCCTGAAATATCGTCCACAGGGACGCTCAAATCAGGTGCTATCTATTGGGCGCGTCCAGACCCCTACCCTTGCGATGATAGTAAACCGTCAGAAGGAAATCGACAGCTTCGAGCCTCATCAGTCATGGGTACTTGCTACCACTTACAAAGAGTCAAAGTTTACTGCTATTGCCCACGATGAAGAGGCAGAAGCAGAAGATGCTGCAGAGGTAGCAGAAGCAGCCAAGAATGGTAAGACACAGAAGCCGAAAGGCCCTATCTATCGTCAGATAGAATACACAACCGAAGAGGAAGGCACAAAGGTTCTGAATGCAATCAAGGACAATGACTTCAACGTTGTAGATATCACGAAGAAGAAAGGTACGGAAGCGCCTCCACGCCTTTACGACCTCACATCTCTTCAGGTAGATTGCAATAGAAAGTTCGGATATTCTGCCGACCAGACACTTCAGCTTATCCAATCGCTCTACGAGAAGAAATACACCACCTACCCTCGTGTTGATACCACATTCCTTTCTGATGACATCTACAGCAAGTGTCCTCAGACTCTCAACGGTTTGTACAAGACACAATTTAGTGGTGTAGCGCCTTATGCAGAACTCGTTAAGGCTATAGGTGGAAAACCACTTAAGAAGAGCAAGAAGGTATTCGACTCTTCAAAGGTGACCGATCACCACGCTATCATTCCAACGGGAGTACCACCTCAGGGACTTTCAGATTTGGAACGTAACGTGTACGACCTCGTAGCAAGAGCGTTTATTGCCGCTTTCTATCCTGATTTGAAGTTCGAAACGACAACTATCTTAGGACGAGTGTATCAGACTCCAGAAAACGCCTCAGAAGGCGAAATAGCACCTAATGCAGGAGAGTTGAACGATACTAATAGTATCTTGTTCAGAACATCCGTACGCATCGTTTCTGACGAGGGTTGGAAAGTTGTCTTCAAGCGAGACAGCGCAAGCACAGATGCAGATAACGATAACGAGGACGAAGACAACACTTCTTCAAATATCTCATTCTCAAAGGGTGAGAAAGGTCCACACGTGCCTTCTCTATCAGAGAAATGGACACAGCCTCCAAAGCCTTACACAGAGGCAACCCTACTTCGTGCTATGGAGACAGCGGGTAAGTTCGTTGACAACGACGAACTAAGAGATGCCATGAAGGAAAACGGCATAGGTCGTCCATCTACTCGTGCTTCTATCATAGAAACCCTCTTCAAGCGCCATTACATCAGGAAGGAACGCAAGAATCTTGTTGCTACTCCAACAGGCATTGAGCTCATCGACCTCATACACGAGGACATACTTAAGAGCCCTGAGCTAACTGGTGTATGGGAAAAGAAACTTCGTGACATCGAGCATAGACAGTACGATGCAGGAATGTTCATCTCCGAACTCAAGGAGCAGATCAACAGCATTGTAAATCAAGTACTTGCAGATAACACGAACCGAAGAGTTACCGTTATTGATCCAGAAGAAGAGAAAAAGAAGAAGACCACAAAGAAGTCCTCTGCCAAGAAAGAGAGCAAGAGCGCTTCTACAGCTCCTGTATCTTCTCAGAGAGCACAAGCAGAAGAGGCACCAACCACATGTCCACTCTGCGGAAAAGGTACTATCATAAAAGGAAAGACTGCCTACGGCTGCTCAGAATGGAAGAACGGTTGCACGTACCGAAAGCCTTTTGCGTAATCATAGAAAAAAGTCTTTTTCGTATTTTTAGCGTCACCCGTCACACTCATTGACAATCAACACGTTAGGTGGTGACGATAATATTTCGTAGCGTCACCTTAGCGTCACTTGGGTGATGCTAAGGTGACGGAAGAAAAAATCACCGTCACCACATAAATCGCTGATAATCAGCCAGTGTGACGGGTGACGCTAAAAACACGAAAAAAATGGTTCATCGGGGATTTGGAGTGATATAAAATATTCAGGAAAATGGCTTACGCCTAAGAAAATAAGTAAAATTGCGTCTCTGACGCATAAAATATTATCAATCATTCAATTGAGGAAAATATTGCTTCGCAATGGAAAATCCATCCGGGTGCAGTCTTCTCGCGTCAGCATTTTCTAAGGACAAAGTCCATTTTACACAATTGAAATCAACTATTTTATGCTTCAAAGAAGCAATTTTATGACATAGTCAATTTTCTTAGCCGTAAGGCATTTTCCAGCGATAGCATAAATATCTATCACTCCAAATTTCTGAAGAACAAAAAAAATATAACAGAAATTCCAAATTCATGGCGAACTATGTTTTTGTAGGTAGTTTGAGATTCGAATGAAATCAGCAAACCCGATTCGCTTTTTCCTCCTTTTCTCCTCGTCTTTCAACCAATGCAACTCCAATGCAGCTCCAATCCAAGTCCAATTCAACTCCAATTCCAGATTGGAGATGAATTGAAATTATATTGGATTTAGAATAATGCTATAATCAACATACAGTAAAGAAGGATTCAAGTAAAAGAGTTAAGTACCACAAAATAAGATAAATTCCGAGTTCTGGAACATTTTAGTGTAATCCATTACATTTTCGCAATTTTTCTTGACTATCATCAAGGAAAAGCGACCAATTCAGCCAAATTAACCAGAAAAATTTGCCAATTTAGATTTCTCAACGTAATTTTGCACCCGCAAATCAGATAACAATAGAAAGCAAATGAGGGGAATCCGAAAACCTCAGTATTCAGGATAGAGTAGGAACGATACAACAAATTCAATCAACTAAAAAAATTATGAAAAAGATTTTCGCAATCGCTGTAGTAGCTATGATGGCTATCACAGTAAATGCTCAGACATGGCTTGGTGGTTCATTCGGTTTTGATTGGGCTAAGTCAAAGAAAGATGGTGCAAAGGCTACAACTTCTTGGGGTATTGCTCCAGAGCTCGGTTACAACCTCGACGAGAACTGGGCAGTAGCTATCAAGCTCGGTGTTGAGTCTGTAAAGCATGGTGATGCTGATGCAGTAATGGGTTTCCAGGTAAATCCATACGCTCGTTATACTTTCTGCCAGATGGACAAGCTCTCTTTCTTCATTGACGGTGGTATCAACTACACAACTTACGGTAAGAACGCAGGCAACTCTTTCGGTATCGGTGTTCAGCCAGGTCTCTGCTACAAGGTAGGTGACACAGTTAGCCTCGTTGCAAAGTTCGGTTACTTCGGTTGGAAGTCATATAGCGAGGATGCTGGCAACAAGGACATGTTCGGTCTTGGCATCGACGGCAATGACCTCTCTTTCGGTGTTTACTTCGACCTCTAATATTTAGAGTACAACTCGATTAAATATTGGCTCGCAACTTCGGTTGCGAGCCTTTTTTGTTGCTTTAAATTCTTTTCACTCGAAAGATTTGGAAATGTATGTTTTTTTTAGTATCTTTGCACTCTAACATTATAAACGTGCGCCAGCCCTTTTATGGGCTGACAAGCACTATGTTATTCGTGCGAGGATGCTACGCACGTTGCATTCTAAAATTATAAATTTTAAACAGCAAAAAAATCAAACAATGAACATATACCCAAAACTCATAACAGACGCGCTGGCAACAGTTATCTACGCTGGCACAAAGAAGAACCTCATAGAGTCAGAAATGCTTGCTGATACACCAAGCATCAACGGCAATAGCGTTACTATCGTACTCATCTTCCCACGTGAGACAGATCCATTCCTCAAGTCAACAGTAAAGGCAGCAGAAGCAGCTATCCACTATCATGTAGGCAAGGATGTTGAGGTAAACATCAAGTTGGAATACAAGTCAGCTCCACGTCCAGAGGTTGAGAACCTTCTTCCTGGTGTAAAGAATATTATTGCCGTAAGTTCTGGTAAGGGTGGCGTTGGCAAGAGCACGGTATCTGCAAATCTCGCTATCGCACTTGCACGCCTCGGTTATAAGGTAGGACTTCTTGACACCGATGTATTCGGCCCAAGCATGCCAAAGATGTTCAACGTAGAAGATGAGCGTCCATACGCAATAGAGAAAGACGGCCGTCAGCTTATCGTACCAGTTGAGCAATACGGAGTAAAACTTCTCTCTATCGGTTTCTTCGTTGGAAGAGACACAGCTACTCTCTGGAGAGGCGGTATGGCTTGTTCTGCTTTGAAGCAGCTTATTGCTGATGCTGATTGGGGGGAGCTCGACTATTTCATTCTCGACACACCTCCTGGCACAAGTGATATCCACCTCACTCTGCTTCAGACACTCGCCATTACAGGCGCTGTAATCGTAAGTACCCCACAGCAGGTGGCATTGGCAGACGCTCGCAAGGGTATCGACATGTACACCAATGACAAGGTTAACGTGCCAATCCTCGGCCTCATCGAGAACATGGCATGGTTTACCCCTGCAGAACTTCCAGAAAACAAGTATTACATCTTCGGCAAGGAAGGCTGCAAGAATCTTGCAAAGGAAATGAATGTGCCACTTCTCGCTCAGATTCCACTCGTTCAGGGTATCTGCGAAAAGGGTGATGCCGGCACACCTGCAGCTCTCGACGAGAACACCGTGACAGGTCAGGCGTTCCTTTCTCTTGCCCAGAGCGTTGTAACCGTAGTGAACAGAAGAAACCAAGAGCAGGAAAAGACAAAGATCGTTAAGACGAAATAAAGTACAAGTTACTAATTACCGATTCACCCAATGGATTAATTCAGAAATGAAGAAACTATTGACCATATTGCTACTCTCTATGCTGGCATTAGGATTGTCAGCACAGGGAGACTACACTTCACTCTGGAAGAAGTATGAGAAAGCTATGGATAATGACTATCCTCAAACTGCCCTTTCTCATCTCAAAACGATAGAAGAAAAGGCAGAAAAGGAAAAGCTATATGGTCACCTCATCGCTGCACTCTATAAAGAGGCCATTGTACTAAAACAACTCTCAGACGACTCTATTGCCGTTATGCGAGAGCGCCTCAAGGAAAAATACAGAAACATATCAAAGGTTGATCCTGTAGCAGGATGCATCTATAAACTCATTCCTAGGGGTGATAAAGCAAAGTTGGTAGATAGTCTTCTCTATCACACAAATCCAGAACTCGTCAACGAACTCACAAAGGAAAATGGAGCTCTGAAATATGTTCCGTTGGTAAAGAAAGGCCAAGACAGTAAGTATTTCTGCCACGACCTGATCAGCGTAATAGCAGAATTTCAGAACGACTATGAGCCATTAGCACGTTTCTATTCCGAGAAAGGGAATAGAAAAGCAGCTTGTATAGCAGCTGCAAAAATGCTTGATAGCTACAGATGGAAATACGACAAAAATGATTTAATGAAAAAAGCCGACTCATTAATTGCTATTTATGGCGATCTTAATGAGTGTGGTGCTATTGCCTCAAGAAAGTTGAATTTCTTTACAGGCGATAGGAATGAAGTTGCAAAAAAACAGATAGAATGGATTGACGAAGCGATTAAGCGTTGGCCTCAATGGCAAGATGTAGAATTCCTAAAATACGAGCGAAGCGAACTTGTTGCTCCAACAATCCAAATAAGAGCCAAAGAAAGTACTCTCAATACCCAGCAAGAGGCAAAACTTCTTTTTGAAGGTGTAAGAAACATCAAAAATGTCGATGTTTCCATTACTCCTGTATCACCAACTTATCACGAGAAATTCGAAGACTTAGACTGGGACGATCAGTCAGAATGGCCAAGTATGAATAAATACCTCCAGAAGGGCAAGGTTATTAATCTCACAAAAGAATTGGCTAAACATGAAAATTACGAGTACTTCGAAGATAGCCTATCAATAGGCAATCTGCCTCTTGGACTATATCTCGTAGAAGTAAAATGCGATGGAAAGAACATAAAGAGCGATGAGAAAATCATGCTCATGGTAAGCGATCTTAAGGTTATTTACCAACAACAAGACAAGCGACAAGTACGCTATGTCGTAGTAAACGCCATCTCTGGTCAACCTGTTGCGGGTGCCCAATTACATCTGGATGAAAATATACTGGAAGAATATACAAAAAAAACAGTATCAACCAACGAGAAAGGAGAATACATCCATAACTACATCGAGGAAACCAGTCGTAAATCGGTTTATGCAACAACCGATACAGATAAAGCAATGCTTTACTATCAATATCGCTCTAGTTTCTATGATTACAAAAAAGACAATAGCGTATCCTTCAAAGTGAAAGGATTCACCGATCGTGCATTATATCGCCCTGGGCAAACAGTTCACGTATCTTTCCTTACATACAATCTGATTGGTAACAAGGAAACAAAGGTTGCTCCAAATAAGGAGCTAACCGTTACCCTTAAGAATGCAGAATACAAAGAGATTGCGAATGTCAAGGTAGTCTCTGACGATTTCGGCGTAGCTACAACAGACTTCGTTCTCCCAGAGAACACAAAGAACGGAAGATTCACGATTAGAGCAAACGACAAATTTTCTACCACAATTAATGTAGAGGAATATGTGCGTCCTACCTTCGAAGTAACTATTAGCAAACCCGAGATTGAATACAAGGATGGTGATACTATCGAGGTTAAGGGTACAGCAAAAACATATAGTGGTGTAGCAGTTAGCAACGCCAAGGTTTGCTATACTATCCAGCGTAACAACTCATGGTGGTGGAGAAGTATGGACAACAATAGTGCTATACTACTCGAGGACACAATACAGACAGATGCTTCAGGCAATTTCGTAATGAAAATGCCAATGATTCTTCCAAAGGAGAACAAGGACAATGGAATAAGTCCTCTTCGCTATTGGTGGCGTCCACAATTCTACGACATAAAGGCAACAGCCGTAGTCACCGATATTGCAGGAGAATCACACGAAGCGCAATTATCTATGCCTCTTAGCAATCGTTCAACAGCTCTCACAAGCGACATCAAGGATAAATATCTCAAAGGTGAAAAGCCTATTGAGATAACATTCACTCGTAGGAATAATGCTGGTACAGAAATTGCAGGAGAAGTGTCTATAGAGATTGACGGCAAGGAACAGGAGAAAGCCGTCTGTGGTAAGTCCTATATGATTCCTATGTACCTCCCATCTGGTTCCCATTTCATAAAGGCCATTTGTGGTAATGATACTATAGAGAAGAAATTCGTGCTCTTCAGCCTTGAGGACAAGGTTCCAGCAACCGAAACTCGCGATTGGTGGTATGAGACAAGTAAGGAATTCCCTGCTACAATCCAGTTTGGTACTTGTGACAAAGATGTGTATGCTGTTTATTCAATATTCTGCGACAATAAAATTATTGAATCAGGAGCGTTAACGCTTGACTCATCTGTTGTAGCACGTAAATTTGAGTACAAGGAAGAGTACGGTGATGGTATCTGCTATACAATTGCATGGGTTCGTAACGGAAAATGGTATAATCACAGTACTGTCATTAAACGACCATTACCAGACAAAACCCTCAAGTTGAATTGGACAACATTCCGTAACAAACTTGAACCAGGACAGAAAGAAGAATGGCAACTTTCCATTACGGACAATAACGGGACACCTGCCAACGCAAACGTAATGGCAGTACTTTACGACAAGTCACTTGATGCGTTGAAGTCTCACTCATGGCATTTCAATGGAATTTCAAGTCCTTATATCCCTTTAAATGAATGGAAGATTTCACGTCAAGATTCATATACAAGTATCTGGTATTCAAAATACAGCAAAAAAGCAAGTCTCAAATCGTTCGAGTTCTCTACATTCGATCCTTATTATCCAGAGTATAACATGAATGATTTTGTGGTAATGGGATACGGAGTTCAAAAGAAAAGAAGTCTTACAGGTTCATCTATGACACATTCTTTGTCAGAGGTCAAAATGGCAAAAGCACCAGTTGTAGCTGTTGGTTTCGCGAATATAGAATCGGCCAATGATGCTGTCTTAGAAGAAACAGAAGATAACCAAGAAGAAGTCCCAATCCGCACAAACCTCAACGAGACGGCATTCTTCATGCCTCAACTGAGAACTGACGACAAAGGCATTGCGACATTGTCAT